>NZ_JAPMAL010000036.1:0-82412 GCF_026343935.1 Paraburkholderia sp. CNPSo 3076
ACTGCAAGAATCTCGGCATCAAGGTTCACGGCACCTTCATTCTGGGGCTGCCGGGCGAGACGCAGGACACCATCAAAAAGACGATCGAGTACGCGAAGGAAATCAATCCGCATACGATTCAGGTGTCGCTCGCAGCGCCCTATCCGGGCACGACGCTCTACAAGCAGGCCGTGGAAAACGGCTGGATGGAAGAGAACAAGACCATCAACCTGGTGAGCAAGGAAGGGGTGCAGCTCGCGGCGATCGGCTATGCGCATCTGTCGCGCGACGAGATCTATCACCACCTGGAGCAGTTCTACCGTCAGTTCTATTTCCGGCCGTCGAAGATCTGGGAGATCGTGCGCGAGATGCTCACGAGCTGGGACATGATGAAGCGGCGTCTGCGCGAAGGCGTGGAGTTCTTCCGCTTCCTGCGCGCGCACGAGGCATGATGGACCGCGCGCATGCGACGGGGCGAACGGGTGCCATCGTTGCGATGGCCGTGACGGTGCTTGCCGTCGCTTTTGCGGCAATCGAAGTCATTCGCGCTGAATTGCCCGCGTTCTCGCACCTGCTCTTCAATTCGCTCGCGGTGCTTAGCGGTCTTTGCGCCGTGCTCGGCATCATCTATACCTGCACGGCGAGCGCGCTGGTCGGCCGTTTCTTCGCGCGCGAAGTGGCGACACCTCGGCACTTTCCGGCCATCACGCTCGCCAAGCCGCTGCATGGCGACGAATGGCACCTCGAGGAGCACCTCGCCAGCTTTTTCGAGCAGGACTATCCTGGACAAGTCCAGTATCTGTTCGGCGTGCACGATGCTCGTGACATAGCGCTCAACGCCATCGAGCAGCTACGCGCGCGTTATCCCGATGCGCACATCACGGTCGTCGCCGATGCGCGCCTATACGGTCCCAACCGCAAGATCGCGAATCTCGTGAACATGCTCGAAAAGGCCGAGCATGACGTGCTGTGCTTTGCCGATAGCGACGTGCTCGTCGACAAGAACTATCTGCGCCAGGTGGTCGGGGCGCTGCAGCAACCGGGCATCGGCCTCGTGACCGCGGTTTATCGCGGCCTGTGCGCGCCGGGATTCTGGCCTCGCGTGGCGTCGGCACTGACCAACTATCATTTTCTGCCCGGCGTCGTCACGGGGCTCGCAATCGGGCGCGCGCGGCCATGCTTCGGCCAGTCCATCGCCATGACGCGTGAAATGCTCGAACGCATTGGCGGGCTGGCGCAATTCGCGCATCACCTCGCCGAAGACCATGCGATCGGCGAAGCCGTGCGCCGCGCCGGCGCGGAAGTTTCTATTCCGCCGATTCTCGTGCGACACGCGTGCGTGGAGAATACGTTTGCCCAACTCTTTGCGCACGAACTGCGCTGGAGCCGCACGGTTCGCGCGGCGGACCGCTCGGGGCATCTGGGCGCCGTGCTGATGCATCCGTTCGCGCTCGCCATGCTTGCCGTGGCATTGTCCGGCGGCGCAGCGCCCGCGTGGATACTGGCCGCCGTGGCGCTGTGCGCGCGCGCGTGGCTGATGTGGCGGACCGACCGCGCGACCGGCGACAAGTCCAGCGGACTGTTATGCTTACCCCTTTGGGAAATGGTCCAGTTCGCGATCTATGTCGCGAGCTTTTGTTCGTCTGGCGTCGTTTGGCGCGGCACGCGCTTTCGCGTCGACAGGAATGGCATGCTTTCGCCAGTCCACGAGACCTGAGCGTCACAGTAGATGGGGGGCACAATGAGACGGGAGCATCCACTAGAGAGCACCCGCAGATGAAGCACATGGGACGTATCGCCGCCCTGGTCGGTCTTGCGATCGCCGTGTGGCTCGTATGGCGCGAACATCCCGCGGCGGTGCTGCAACTGTTGCGCGGCGCGGGCATGGGCCTCGTGCTGGCGGCCATCGTGCATATCCTGCCGATGTGCGCGAACGCGTGGGACTGGCGCAGCCTGATTCGGGCGGCGCAGCGTCCGTCGTTCGCGACGATGCTCAAACTCGTGTGGATTCGCGAGTCGATCAACGGCTTGCTGCCCGTTGCGCGCGTGGGTGGGGAACTCGTGTCGTTCCGCTTGCTCGGCCGTGCGGGCGTACGGCCGGCCACGGCGGTGGCGAGCCTCATCGCCGACATGCAGCTCACGCTGATCAGCCAGGTGCTGTTTGCTTTGCTCGCAGCTGGCTATCTGCTCGAACATTCCTCATCCGACACCGCGCGGGTCGTGGGGCGGATCGCATGGGGCCTCGCGGGCTTCATACCGCTGCTCGTGCTCTTCGCGCTCGTGCAGCATGCGCGGCCGTTCGAGCGCGCGGCACGCACGCTCAACCGCGTCACGAGCGGCAAGGTTGTCGATCTCGTGGGCAAGTCCGCGCGCGTCGATTTATCTCTCAAGCTGATCTGGCGGCAGACCGGCGTGGTCGTGCGCTATGTGCTCATCTGGCAAACGCTGCAATGTCTCGGCTACGCGCTTGAAATCTGGATCGCGTTGCGCGTGCTCGGCACGGACGCGACCTTCGGGCAGGCGTTCGTGATCGAAGCCCTGATCCAGATGCTGAGCAGCATCGCGTTTCTCGTGCCAGCCGGCCTTGGCGTGCAGGAGGGCGGGTTCGTCGTGATCGGCGGACTGCTGGGATTCGATGCGCCCACTTGTCTCGCGCTCGCGGGCGCAAGACGCGTGCGCGATCTGATGTTCTATTTGCCCGGGCTGCTTGCCTGGCAGGCGGCCGAATACGGCTGGCCGTCACGACGCCGGACAGAGGGCACGGCCACGCGCACCCGCACGGAATAATCCCGGAAGTGACCTGTTATTGAAGACAGGTCGCTTCACATTGCTCTATTGTCGGCAATCGCCCGAAAGGACTCGACATGGCAAGGGATTTCAGCGCGCTGAACAAGCACGCTCACCGCGAATACAAATTTGTTCAGGCCGATTCATATCGTCAGGTCAGGCAGACCTACGGGACAGATATGGATGGCGGGGCGTGCATGGGAGTCGTGTTGAATTGGGTCAAGGAGAAGTTGTCGACCTCGAACGGGCTACTTCGTCCTGATGGTCCCCTGCGCAATTCGGCCGTCAAGCATTTTTCAAATCCACTCAATCCCCTTTCGCGCATTCGCAACGGCATCTCCCCGCCCACGGATTCCACGCTGGGGAAACTCATCGGCAAGGAACCCGGGCAACCACGCGGCAGAAAGAGCGGGGCGCGCAACGAAGCGGCCATGCTGGAGGGCGCGAAGAATCAGGAAAATTACAACCGCTACAAGACCATTGACGAGTTGGTCGCTGAACTCGAGCTCGATCCGGGCGGATATACGCCAGAAGAAAAAACGCGCAAGGTAAAGTATGTCGCGCAGAATGCTGGCACAAGCCGCCCCCAGGAGAGTTTCGGAGCCGAGCGCGTGGACGACGCCACGATTGCCGGAGCCGGGGAGCAGTTACCCAAGGGCAATGCAATCGTGCTCGATTTGAAGCAAGAGGCTGGTGGTACCGGGCACGCCGTTGCGTTCTACAAGAGCCGGGGAGGCACGCTCTATTTTTTCGACCCGAACGCCGGCGTGTACGAGATTTCTCGTCCGTATGAGAAACACCTTCTGGGATTCGTGCAGGCGTGGCTCGATGTCTACACGAAGGACAAAGACGATAATGGCGTGCCCACTCCGAAAAACTGGAAGACGAAGGATGAACACCGCTGGTATTCAGTTTATACCCGCACTGCCCCCAAGAAAGCCGGCACTACCCCCACGGAAGACTAACGCCTGAAAGAACCCGGAGCCCTCGCGAGCATTAACCGTGACTCGTGCGCAACTGAAAGCGCCAACGCTCGAGATTCGAGAGTTCATCCATGGTCTTCTTCTCGATGTCGCCGCGAATCAGGTGATGAATCGTGAGCCGACCCTGCTGTGTCTCCAGGATCTGCACTAGCCGTGCGCGCTCCTGGTGGCCCTTGAAGCCCAGATCGAAATAGATGACGCGGCGACGCGTATCCCCGGTGACGAGGCTCAAACCGCCCCCGCCGCCCGACCCGCCAAGGACGCCCATTTGGGGAATATCCCGTATGAGGAGATTCCAGCTGAAGCCATTGCGCGCGATCCACTTCTTTGCATCCTCCTCGCGCTTCATGGCCATGAGCGCAGCGGGCGGATGGTTGGTCACATCGGTCGCGATCGTATAGCGCGACCTGTGCCAATTCCTGAAGGTATTCGACTCCCGATTGTGCGCATACATGTTTCTCTCGACCTTGCCTTCGAAGTCCCATTGCTGCGTCACGGTGTCGAACCTGAACCATTCGATGCACTCGTTCCACTCCAGTTGCGGGCATTCGATGTCATCGGCCATGAGCTTGCCGAGCATGGGCGCCTTTACCTCGGCGCGAAACGTCAGATCGAATTGATGACCGGCGGTGCCAGTGGAAGAGCGCCCGCCAATGGGTTTGATCCGCTCCACGGGCACGGCAAGATTGGAAATCGTCATGCGTGCTTTCATGGCTCACCTCTGTGCAATTCGGGATGCAGCGATAACAGCTGAACGTTTCCAGATATTCCCTCCCATGCACGGCGACAGGCTGCAAAAAACAAATGGAATAGTTCTCCTCGCCGGGCTGTTGTGCAAGAGCGGATCGAACTGGATCGACCCGTTGGGCTAAAGGAGCTTCTCCATGAATCACCTCTCACGCGGGAAGCATATTGCGATTGGGGCTGGGCTGATTTCGATGATGAGTGGGCCTTCCGCGCAAGCCGAATCGATCGATGTGCCTGGCGTGCAGCCGTTCCTGAAGACGACCGCAGCGGGGGTGCAGATCTACGCCTGCGAGTACGGTGCGGATCACACGCTCGACTGGGTCTTCCGGCAGCCACGAGCCACGCTCTACGACGCGCACGGCGCCGAGGTGATCGAGCATTCGGCCGGCCCGTCGTGGCAAGCGCACGATGGCAGCCGCATCGAGGGAAAGGTCGTCGCGCAAGAGCCGAGCGATACGCCAGGCAGCGTGCCGCAACTGCTGCTCGAGGCGCACTCCGCCGGATCACCGGGCATGCTCGCATCCGTGCGCTACGTGCAGCGGGTCAGGACGGTTGGCGGCGTGAAGCCGGCCGCGCCGTGCACAGTCGAGCACGAGTCGGGTAGCTCGCCTTATATCGCGACTTACATCTTTTATAAGTAAGAAGACAGATCATAGAACGGTCTCTCTGGAAAGGTACATCGTCAATTAATTCGGAATGCGAAGTTAAGACAGTCAAAGCGCCATGACCATCGAATTCATCACGCATCAGGACTGGACCGCGTGGCTCGAACCTCTCACGCAAGCACAGCCGTGCGGCCCCGACCTCGAATACGACGCGCAATTCCGCGAACTCGAAGAGGCGGTCAGCGGACGTCCGGAAGCCGAGTATGGCGACACGCTCGTGGCCGCGGTGCCGCCCGACTGGGAAGCCGCCGATGCGCTTGGCACCGCATTGATGGCCCGCACGCGAGACCTGCGCGTGGTGATGCATCTGGCGCGGGCGCGCTGGGTCCGCGAGGGCATCACCGGTCTCGCGGACGGGCTCGTCCTGACTGCCGCACTGCTGGAGCGCCACTGGGAGCACGTGCATCCGCAACTCGACGCCAGCGACGGCGACGACGCGACGGCCCGCATCAACGCGCTTGCCGCGTGGACGGAGGCAGGCGGCGTGCTTGCCGGTCTCATGGATAGCCCGCTGCTGCAAGGCCGTTCTCCGGTCACGCTGCGCGAGTGGTCGTATGCGAATGGCGAAACCGTGGCACCAGAAGGGCACACGATGATGAGTCTCACGGCGATCGAAGCGTCGATCGCCGTGTCGCCCGATGCTGCGCGCAGCGCGAAGAAGGCGTTCGATGCCGCACACGACAGCGTCCGCGCGATCGAAGCGACGCTTGCCGAACGGGTAGGCGCTATCCAACCACTCGATTTCGCTTCGTTGAGGGCGTTGCTGGAGCGCGCCTCGTCGCTGCTCGCAACGGGCGTGGGCGAGCACCCGGACGATGCGCAAATGCGTTACGCAGATGAGGCCGGTGTCGCGTCGCCTGCCGCCGCCATCGGCAACGCATCCTCCAGCACGATCAGCAACCGCGCCGACGTGGCCGCCACGCTGAAGCGGATCTGCGCCTGGTACGCGCAACACGAACCTGCGAGCCCGGTGCCGTTACTGCTCGAAAGGGCGCGCGGCCTCGTCGAGAAGTCCTTTGTCGATCTCTTGAAGGACCTCGCGCCAGAAGGGCTCGCGCAACTTACCCAGGTGGTCGGTACGGCTGCCGTCGAAACGCCGGTGGAATGATCGAAGCCGCACTGCAACGCAGTTCAACCAGGAGAACGGTCAAATGGCCAAGGAGAGCAGTCAGAAGTTCATTGCGCGCAATCGGGCGCCGCGCGTGCAGATCGAGTACGACGTGGAAGTGTACGGCTCGGAAAGGAAGGTCAACTTGCCCTTCGTGATGGGCGTGCTGTCCGATCTCTCGGGGCAGCCGCAGGAAGCGCTACCGCCCGTTGCGGAACGCAAGTTTCTGGAAATCGACATCGACAACTTCGACGAACGGCTGCGCTCGATGAAGCCGCGTGTGGCGATGCAGGTCGACAACACGCTGACCGGCGAGGGCAAGATCGGCGTGGACATGACCTTTTCGAGCATGGACGACTTCGAGCCCGCCGCGATCGCGCGCAACGTCGAACCGCTCGCAAGGCTGCTCGAAACGCGCAGCCAGTTGCAGAACCTGCTGACCTATATGGACGGCAAGACCGACGCGGAAAAGCTCGTCGCCCGCTTGCTCGAAGACCCTGCGCTGATGAATGCGCTCGCCGCCGCGCCGAAGCCCGAGGGCGCGCCCGACTCCGAATAGAGGACCCAAGATGGCAGACACCCAACTCGATCCATCCGCGTTCGCGCAGCCGGAAAGGCAGGAAGCCGACGCGGCGAGCCCATCCGGCGAGTTTCAACAGCTCCTGCAGAAGGCATTCCGCCCGCGCACGGAGAAAGCGCGCGAAGCGGTGGAAAGCGCCGTGCGCACGCTCGCGGAGCAGGCGCTGCTCGACACGCACCGCGTGTCCGACGACGCGCTCGCGACCATCGAAGCGCTGATCGCGCGCATCGACGAAAAGCTGAGCGCGCAGATCAACGTCATCCTGCATGCAGGGCCGTTCCAGCAGCTCGAAAGCGCGTGGCGGGGGCTCCACTACCTCGTCACCAACACCGAGAGCGACGAGAGCCTCAAGCTGCGCGTGATGAACATTTCGAAGGCCGACCTGCACCGGTCGCTGCGCAAGTATAAGGGCGTAGCGTGGGACCAAAGCCCGCTCTTCAAGCGGCTTTACGAGGAAGAGTACGGCCAGTTCGGCGGTGAGCCTTACGGCGCACTGGTAGCCGACTACTACTTCGACAACAGCGGCCCCGACGTCGATTTCCTCACCCAGATGGGCAAGGTTTCCGCCGCCGCGCACGCACCGTTCATCGCCGGCGCGGACCCGGCCGTCATGCTGATGGACTCGTGGCAAGAACTCGCGAATCCACGCGATCTCACGAAGATCTTCCAGACGCCCGAGCACGCCGCATGGCGCTCGCTGCGCGATTCCGAAGACTCGCGCTATATCGGCCTTGCCATGCCGCGCTTTCTCGCGCGCACGCCCTATGGCGCGAAAACGAGCCCCGTGGAGGAGTTCGATTTCGAGGAAGACACCGCGGGCGCGGACGCGTCGAAGTACGCGTGGGCCAATGCGGCCTACGCGATGGCCGTGAACATCAACCGCTCGTTCAAGACGTGGGGATGGTGCTCGCGCATTCGCGGCATCGAGTCGGGCGGAGTGGTGGAGGATCTGCCGGTCCACGCGTTTCCCACCGACGACGGCGGCGTCGACATGAAGTGCCCGACGGAGATTGCGATTAGCGACCGCCGCGAGGCCGAGCTGGCGAAGAACGGCTTCATGCCGCTCGTGCACAAGAAGAATTCGGATATCGCGGCTTTCATCGGCGCGCAGTCGCTCAACAAGCCGATCGAATACGAAGACCCGGACGCCACGGCGAACGCCAACCTCGCCGCGCGTCTGCCTTATCTGTTCGCCTGCAGCCGTTTCGCGCACTACCTCAAGTGCATTGCGCGCGACAAGCTCGGCAGCTTCAAGGAGAAGGACGACATGCAGCGCTGGCTGCAGGACTGGATTCTTCAGTACGTGGACGGCGACCCCGCCAACTCGTCGGAGGAGACCAAGTCGCGCCGGCCGCTTGCGGCGGCGGAAGTCGTGGTCGAAGAAGTGGAGGGCAATCCGGGCTACTACACCTCGAAGTTCTATCTGCGTCCGCATTATCAGCTCGAAGGCCTGACCGTCTCGTTGCGGCTCGTTTCGCGGCTGCCGTCGACCAAAGCGGCGTGAGTCGCCGCGGTTTTCAACTCTGAACGAACCCGATCAATAAGGAATCCAAATGGCAGTCGATATTTTTTTGAAGCTTGGCACGGTCACGGGCGAGTCGCTGGATACGACTCACAAGGACGAAATCGACGTGCTCTCGTGGAGCTGGAGCATGGATCAGTCCGGCACGATGCACCTCGGCACGGGCGGTGGCGGCGGCAAGGTCGACGTGCATGACCTATCGATCACCAAGTACACGGATCACGCCACGCCGGCCATCATGACCGCCTGCGTGACCGGAAAGCACTTCCCGACGGGCAAACTCACCGTGCGCAAGGCGGGCGGCAACAAACCGCTGGAGTACTACACGATCGACCTGGAAAAAGTGCTCGTCACGAACTACGCGACAGGCGGTTCGGACGGCGAAGACCGCTTCACCGAAACGGTGACGCTCAACTTCGAGAAATTCCACGTGACCTACCAGCAGCAAGATCCGACCACCGGCTCGGCGCTCGGCGGCGTGGTCGAGTGCAAGTGGAACATTCCGGCCAGCGCGCCGGCGTAAGCGGATCATGCGCACGAGAAACGCCGAGCGCGTGCTGCCCTCGCTGCTCGAGCGGCTGACCGACCACGCGCCCGAGGCGACCAGCGAAGTCCGCGAGCATCGGGCCAGTTCGGCGCGCGCGCAGCGCCTGAGCGTCATGCGCGACATCGGCTGGCTCCTCAATGCGCGGGGCATCGCGTCGGCGCAGGAGATCGCGCGCTATCCGTGCGTGGCCGACTCGGTGCTGAACTTTGGCTTCGCGGAGCTGGCGGGCAAGAGCGCGTCGGATGTGGAGCTCACGCGGATCGAACGGCTGATTGCCGAGGCGATCGGCGCGTTCGAGCCGCGCATCGTGCGCGGCACCTTGCGCGTGCGCGCCATTCAGTCCGGTGGCGTGGCGATCGCGCACAACGCGCTGGCGTTCATCGTCGAGGGCGATCTCCATGCGCATCCGGTGCCCGAGCGGCTTTATTTGCGCACGGAACTCGATCTGGAGGCCGGCAAGGCGAACGTGTACGAAGAGGTGACGCCCAGATGAACCCCGACTTCCTGCAGTACTACAGCCGCGAACTGCAGCATGTTCGCGAGATGGGCGGCGAGTTCGCCAAGGCGTTTCCGAAGATCGCGGGGCGGCTCGGCCTCGAAGGTTTCGACTGCACCGATCCCTATGTGGAGCGCTTGCTCGAAGGTTTCGGCTTTCTTGCCGCACGCGTGCAGATGAAAATCGATGCCGAGTTTCCGCGCTTCACGCAGCATCTCGCCGAACTGGTGTATCCGCACTATCTAGCGCCGACGCCCGCAATGACGGTCGTGCAACTGCAGCCCGACAAGACTCACCCCGCGCTTGCGGACGGGGTTGCCGTGCCGCGCGGCACGCCCCTGCAGGGCCGGTTCGACGGCGAGCGCGCGACGCGCTGCGAGTTTCGCACGGCGCACGCGCTCACCTTGTCGCCGCTCGAACTGGTGGAGGCGCGCCTTTTTACCCACACCGGCGCGCTGCCCGGCATCGCGGCCGCCATGCCGCGCGGCGTGAAGGCAGGCTTGCGCCTCAAACTGCGCGCGCTCGGCGAACGCTCGATTAGCGACCTCGCCATCGATCATCTGCCCATCTACCTGCGCGGCAGCGACGGCACGGCGGCAAAGCTCCATGAACTTCTGGTCGGTTCGACGCTCGGCATCGCGACGCCCAGTGGCGTGCTGCCGCCTTCGTCGCTGCGCCCGCTCGGCTTCTCGGATGAAGAAGCGCTGCTGCCCGTGAGCGATCAATCGTTTCCAGGCTATCGGCTGCTGCAGGAGTATTTCGCATTTGCGCAGCGCTTCATGTTCGTCGGCATCGATGGATTGCGCTCGCATTTCGCTCGTTGTGAAAGCAATGAAATCGAGCTTGTCGTCCTGCTTTCGAAGGGCGATACCGCACTCGAGCAACGGATCGACCACGAGAATTTTGCGCTCCATTGCACGCCTGCGATCAATCTGTTTGCGCGCCGCGCCGATCGCATCGCGGTGACGGGCGAGCAGTTCGAGCATCACGTCGTGGTAGACCGCACGCGGCCGCGCGACTTCGAAGTCTATCGCGTACAAAGCGTGACGGGCCATCGCTCGGGTGGCGGCGCGCTGGTCGAGTTTCAGCCGTTCTACCGCATGCGCGATCTCGGCGCAGGCGACCCCGACACAGCGTTCTATCAGGTGCGGCGCGAAAAGCGTCTGCCGTCCGCCCGCGAGCAGGAGCGCGGCGCGCGTTCGTCGTATGCGGGCAGCGAAACCTGGATCGCGCTGGTGGATACACACGAAGCACCGTATCCCGGCGATCTGCATCAGCTCGGTGTCAGCGTGCTGTGCACCAACCGCGATCTCACGCTGACCCTGCCGCTCGGGCGCGGCGAAACCGACTTCACGCTGGAGCTCGAAGCGCCGGTTTCCGGCGTGCGCTGTGTCGCCGGGCCGAGCCGCCCGTTGCCATCCTATGCGCAAGGAGCAGTGGCGTGGCGTCTCCTGAGCCACCTGTCGCTCAACTACGCATCGCTCGTGGACGACGCGAACGGGAGCGGCGCCCGCGCCATGCGCGACCTGCTCGCGCTCTACGCGCCCGAAGGCGACGACGCGGCCGCGCGGCAGATCGAAGGCTTGCGCTCCGTCGGCTCGCGGGCGGTCACGCGGCGCCTGCCTTCGCGCGGGCCGATCGTGTTCGGGCGCGGCCTCGCGCTCGAAGTGTTGCTCGACGAGAGCGGTTTTGAAGGTGCGAGCGCGTTTTTGTTCGGCGCGGTGCTCGCGCGCTTTTTCGCGCAATACGTGTCGGTGAATTCGTTTACCGAAACCTGCGTGAGTTCGACCACACGCGGTGAAATCATGCGCTGGGCGCCGGGGAGCGGGCAATGCCGGACGCTGTGATGCTATTCGAGCGCTTCTCCGCCGATGCGAACCGCTTCGACTTCTTTCAGGCTGTGCGGTTGGTCGAATGCGCGCATCGCGGGTTGCCGCGCGTGGGGTCGTCGCTGCGCCCGCGCGACGACGCAGTGCGATTCGGTCAGGAACCCGAATTGATTTTCTTTCCAACGGCGCTACGCCGATTCGTCAGCACGCAGGACACGGCGCCGAAGCTCGCCGTGAACTTCTTCGGGCTGCTCGGCCCGAACGGACCGATGCCCACGCATCTGACCGAATACGTGCGTCACCGCGCGCGTCACGCGGGCGATCCGACTTTCGCGCGCTTTCTCGACGTATTTCATCACCGCATGGCCTCGCTGTTCTATCGCGCGTGGGCCACGGCGCAGCCGGTGGTGAGCCTCGACCGCGACGACGACGACCGGTTCTCCGCATACGTGGGCACCGTGTTCGGGCTCAACGAAGCGGCGCTGCGCAATCGCGACACTGTGCCCGATTTCGCCAAGCTGCATTTCGCGGGGCTGCTCGCGGGGCCCACGCGCCACGCGGCGGGTTTGCGGATCGTGCTGTCGCACTTCTTCGGCTTTCCGGTGGAGGTCGTGCAAAACGTGGGGCACTGGATGAAGCTGCCCGAAGCTGCGCTAACGCGCGTCGGTTCGCGCGACGAAAACGCCCGCATGGGCGTCGCCACGATGCTCGGGGCGAGAGTCTTCGATCGGCAGCACAAGTTCCGCGTCGTGCTCGGACCGCTTTCGCTGGGCGACTACGAGCGCTTCCTGCCGGGCGGCGCAAGCCTCGTGCGGCTCGCCGACTGGGTGCGTCTGTACGTGCGCGATCCACTCGAATGGGACGTGAACCTGCAATTGCGGCGCGCGCAGGTGCCGCGTCTCGCGCTGGGGCGCAGGCTGCGCCTCGGCTACACGACCTGGCTGCACGCGCGCCCGGCCACGGCCGACGCGGTGCAACTCAAGCTTCGTCCGTTGGCCCCATCTCATGCAAAGGACTAGTTCAATGGCAGACATCAGCCGCGCCGTCCTGTTCGGCAAGCTCGATACGCTCAGTTTCGGCGCGATGGAGAGCGCGACCACGTTCTGCCGCTTGCGCGGCAATGCGTATGTCGAGCTTGCACACTGGCTGCATCAGATGCTGCAGTTGCCCGATTCGGACCTGCATCGCGTGATCCGCTACGCCCATATCGAGCCCGCCGCGCTCGCGCGCGATCTGACCGAGGCGCTCGATCGGCTGCCGCGCGGGGCGGCCTCCGTCAGCGATATTTCATCGCAACTGGAAGAGGCCGTGGAGCGCGGGTGGGTCTATGCGTCGCTGCTCTTCGACGCGCCGAAGGTGCGCAGCGCGCATGTGCTCGTCGGCATGTTGCAGACGCCCGTGCTGCGCAACGCACTGCGCGGCATGTCGCGCGAGTTCGATCGCGTGAAGCTGGATGACCTCGTCGCCAACTTCGCCGATGTGCTCGACGGTTCGCCGGAAGCGTCGACGCCAGCGGCCGTCGTGACGCAGGAACCCGACATGGCGCATCGCACGGACGACGCCTTGCTACGCTTCACCGTCGACCTCACGGCCCAGGCGCGTGAGGGCCGGCTCGATCCCGTGGTGGGCCGCGATGCGGAGATTCGCCAGGTCGTCGACATCCTCATGCGGCGCAGGCAGAACAATCCGATCCTCACGGGGGAGGCGGGCGTCGGCAAGACGGCCGTGGTCGAAGGCCTCGCGCTGCGCATCGCGGCGGGCGACATGCCGCCCGCGCTGCGCGACGTGAGCCTGCGCACGCTAGACGTTGCCCTCCTGCAGGCCGGTGCGGGCGTAAAAGGCGAATTCGAGGCGCGTTTGCGCCAGGTGCTGGAAGCCGTGCAGGCGGCGCCGCATCCCGTCATCCTCTTCATCGACGAGGCGCACACGCTGATCGGCGCAGGCGGCGCGGCAGGCACCGGCGACGCAGCGAATCTGCTCAAGCCCGCGCTCGCGCGCGGCAGCGTGCGCACCATCGCGGCGACGACGTGGTCGGAGTACCGCAGGCACATCGAAAAAGATCCGGCGCTCACGCGGCGCTTTCAGGTCGTGCAGGTCCACGAGCCCGAGGAGGCGCGCGCCGTGACGATGATGCGGGGACTTGCCGCCGCGCTGGAAACGCATCACGGCGTGCAGGTGCTCGACGAGGCGATCGAGGCTGCCGTGAAGCTCTCGCATCGCTATCTGCCCGCGCGCCAGTTGCCGGACAAGTCGGTGAGCCTGCTCGATACCGCATGCGCACGCGTTGCGGTGAGCCAGCACGCCACGCCCCCCGCCGTCGACGATGCGCAACGGCGTATCGATGCGCTCAACACGGAGCTGGAGGTGATCGGGCGCGAGGCGGCTATCGGCATCGATACGGCGGCACGTCGCGAAGCCGCGGCGGCGGCATTGCAAACCGAAACCGCGCGCCTTGCCGATCTGCACGCGCGCTGGCAGGTGGAGCGCGAGATGGTCGAGGACATCCTCGCGCGCCGCGAGGCACTGCGCGAAGGCGCAACGCACGCCGATCTGGCCGCGTTGCGCGAACGGCAGGCGCAGCTCGCCGCGCACCAGGGCGACGCGCCGCTCGTGCTGCCGGGCGTGGACCGTCATGCGGTGGCGGCGGTCGTGCAGGACTGGACCGGCGTGCCCGTGCTCAACATGCTGAAGAACGAGATCGGCAATGTGTTGCGCCTGAACGAGGTGCTCGACTGCCGCATCATCGGCCAGCAGCATGCCACGCAAATGATCGCGCGGCGCGTGCAGACTTCGCGCGCCGGCCTCGACGATCCGGACAAGCCCGTCGGCGTCTTTCTGCTCGCGGGCACATCGGGCGTGGGCAAGACCGAGACGGCGCTCGCGCTTGCCGAGGCACTCTATGGCGGCGAACAGAACCTCATCACCATCAACATGAGCGAGTATCAGGAAGCGCACACCGTGTCGCTGCTCAAGGGCGCGCCGCCGGGCTACGTGGGTTTCGGCGAAGGCGGCGTACTGACCGAAGCGGTGCGCCGGCGGCCGCACAGCGTCGTGCTGCTGGACGAAGTGGAAAAGGCGCACCCCGACGTGCACGAGCTGTTCTTTCAGGTCTTCGATAAAGGCCGCATGGACGACAGCGAAGGCCGTTCCATCGACTTTCGCAATACGCTCATTCTGCTCACGACTAACGCCGGCACCGAATGCATTGCGCAGTTGTGCCGCGATCCGCGCACGAGCCCACCGATGGAGGTGATCGAACGCGAACTGCACGCGCAGTTGCTGGAGACGTTCCCGCCCGCGTTGCTCGGGCGCATGGTGACCATTCCGTATTACCCGCTTTCCAGCGACATGTTGTGCGCCATCATCCGGCTGCAACTCGGCCGCGTGGCCGAGCGTGTGACGCTTACGCACGGTGTGCCGTTCACGTATGACGAGAGCGTGGTGACGCAAATCGCCCAGCGTTGCACGCGCATGGATAGTGGCGGCCGCATGATCGACGCCATTCTCACCAACAGCGTGCTGCCGCGCATCAGCACGGAGTTTCTTGCGCGCGTGATGGACGGTAAAACGCTTGCGCGTGTGCACGTGAGCGTCGAGGGCGAGGAGTTCACTTATGCCTTCGACTGATCGCCATGTGCGCATGACCTGTGCGGCGCTCGGCGACGATGCGGTGTTTCTGCGCATGTCGGCGAGCGAGGCGCTGGGACGCCTGAGCCGCTTCGAGATCGCATTTCTGAGCATGCACAACGATATCGATCCGGGCGCGGTGCTCGGGCAGGACCTGTCTGTGACGCTCGATTATCCGGCGGGCGGGTCGCGCGAGTTCAACGGCATCGTCACGACGCTGCGTCTGCTCGCGCCCGGTGACACCACAAAAAACCGCATGACGCGCTACGAGGCGGTCGTGCATC
This sequence comes from Paraburkholderia sp. CNPSo 3076, assembly GCF_026343935.1. Taxonomy (NCBI): domain Bacteria; kingdom Pseudomonadati; phylum Pseudomonadota; class Betaproteobacteria; order Burkholderiales; family Burkholderiaceae; genus Paraburkholderia; species Paraburkholderia sp. CNPSo 3076. Next base: position 15,155 of record NZ_JAPMAL010000036.1, read on the forward strand.
CGCGCCTGTGGCTGCTCACGCGCGCCTCGCACCGGCGCTTCTTCCATCAGCGCACGGCGCCGCAAATCGTCGCGCAGGTGCTGGAGGCGTACGACGTCGACTTTCGCAATGCATGCACGGCGAGCTATCCGGCGCTCGACCATTGCGTGCAGTACCGCGAGACGGATTTCGACTTCGTGAGCCGCCTCATGGAGCGCGAAGGCATGCATTACTTCTTCGAGCACACAGGCGGCAAGCATACGCTCGTGCTGGCCGATTCCGGCGCGGAGCATCGGCCCATCGCGCACTATGAGTCGGTGCCGTTTCAGGGCTGGGACACGCCTGAGCCCGACGAAGAATGCGTCTACCGCTGGCACGCGGGCGCGACGCTTGAAACGGGGCGCTACGAAGTCAACGACTACGATTTCGAAAAGGCCTCGGTGAGCAACAGCGAAGGGCTCGTTTCGCGCGCGACCCGCAGTGCACCCTACGACCCGCCACGCTATCTGATGCAGGAGCATCTGAGCGGACATCTGAAAGCGGGCGACGGCGAGCGGCTCGCGCGCGTCAACGTGGAGATCCATCAAACGCAGAACGACGCGATGGAAGGGCGCACCACCGCGCGTGGCATCGCGGCGGGCGGCCTGTTCGGGCTGCGCGATCATCCGGGCGGCGCGCAGAACCGCCAGTATCTGGTGATCGAGAACCAGGCCGAAATCGTATCGGATGCCTATGTATCCACGAACGACCCCACGCAGCCGCTATTTGATTGCCACTTCAGGGCGATTTGCAGCGACAACACGTTTCGTTCACCGCGCATCACGCCCGTTCCTCGCGCGGCGGGCCCGCAGACGGCGGTCGTGATCGGGCCGCCGGGCGAGGAGATTCTCACGGACCAGTACGGGCGCGTGAAAGTGCAGTTCCACTGGGAGCAGCTTTCGCAAACAGGCGGCGGGGATCGGCTCGACCGCTGCTGGGTGCGCGTGGCGCAGGGCTGGGCGAACCGGCGCTGGGGGGCGATGTGCCTGCCGCGCATCGGCCAGGAGGTGCTGGTGGATTTCATCGAAGGCGATCCCGACCGGCCTGTGATCGTCGGCGCGGTCTACAACTCGACCAACATGCCGCCGTACGACCTGCCCGCGCAAAGCGCGGTGTCCACGCTCAAGAGCCAGTCGACGAAGGGCGGCAACGGCTACAACGAAGTCCGCTTCGACGACCGCAAGGGCGGCGAGCAGATGTTCTTTCACGCCGAGCGCGATCACGAAACATGGATCAAGCACGACGCGCTGATGAACGTCACCGGCGAGCGGCATCTGCGCGTCGGCGGCGGCGAGTTTCGCGAGACGCGCGGCGCGCGCAACGATTCGGTGCTGGGCAGCAGCACGTCGCGCGTGCTTGGCAGCGTCTCGGCAGCGAGCATGACGACGCACGAGCAGTTCGTAGGCGAGGCGTATTCGCTCGACGCCGGCGCGGCCGTGCACATCAAGGCGGGCGCGGCCGTGGAGATCGAGGCTGGCGCAACCATCGCGCTGCGTGCAGGGGCGGCCTACATCCTCATCGGTCCGGAGACGATCGAGATGTCGAGCTTCCCGATTCCGCTCGGCCCGGGCGTGCCACCGGTGCCGCTTTCATTACCGCCCGCGCCGCCCAGGCCGCCGCGCGACGCCGACGACGGCACGAGCAAGATTCGCAATCAGGAGGCCCCGTGAGATTGACGCTGACTGTTGAGGGCGGCGATGCCGGCGAGAACGCCGCGCCACGCACGATGGAGATCGATGATCGCGCAACCATTGGGCGCGCGCCGGAAAGTACGGTGGTGCTGGGCGACGCGCAACGCGGTATTTCGCGCATGCAGGCGAGCATCGAACGCCGTGGGGCCACTTACGTACTGGTCGATACCGGCAGCAATCCGACACTGCTGAACGGCGAGGCGCTGAACGGCGCGCACGAGGCGGTGCTGTCCGATGGCGACCAGATCCGGATTGGCGCTTATACGCTTGCAGTTTCGCTCGAAAAAAGCGAGGAAAGCTGGGCGCCAGTCGATCAAACGCTGATGACGCAACCCACGCCGCCCACGCAGCCACCCGCGGCGAGCCTGCCGGGGACGCCCGAATTCGAGGCGCCGCCGGGCGCGCCGCTCATCCCCGACGACTGGGACGCGCCGCGCGCTTCCGGCACGCCGCAGCCCCTGCGCGACGACGCGCCGTTCACGCCCGACCCGCTCGCTGCGACCCCGCTGCTGCGCGAATCGGGTCATTTCGGCGGCGAAGCGAACGAGGCGCTACTGGACGTGCTGGGCTCCGCCGACCCGTTGCGCGACGCTCCCGCGCGGGCGGAGCGCGAACCTGCCGCGCCGTCACGCAGTTTCGAGCACGTGTCGCCGGAAAAAGCGCTGGCTGCGCTACCGGCGCACCGGTCCGAGGACTCGCGCGCCGCGACGCCGGAGGCCCGCCCAGCCGCCCCGCGCGTGGACGATTCGGCAGTGCTGGACGCATTGCTGGAGGGTCTCGGCATCGCGCCCGCCGAGGTCGCCCACCTGAGCGCGCCGGAAGTCGCACGCCTGGCCGGTGCGCTGCTGCGCGAAGCCACGCAGGGCACGATGAGCGTGTTGCGCTCGCGCGCGATGGCGCGGCGCGAGGCCCGCATGGCGATGACGATGATCGAGGCGCGCGACAACAACCCGCTCAAATTCTTCCCCGACGCAGACCGCGCCCTGACGCAAATGCTGGGCGCGCGCGGGCGCGGCTATCTCGCGCCCGACGAAGCCTTGCGCGCCGCCTATCGCGATATCCAGGCACACGAACTCGCGCTCGTCGCGGGTATGCGCGCCGCGTTCGACGACGCCATGGCGCGCATCGATCCCGCCGCGATCGAACGCTCGCTCGACGCGCCCGCCGGGCTCGAAGCGCTCGTCGGCAATCGCCGGGCGCGCCTGTGGCAGCGCTTCGTGAAGACGTGGGAGCAAGTGTCGCGTGACGCGGGCGACGATTTCCAGCAGCGCTTTGGCGAACCGTTCGGCCGCGCCTATCAGGCGCAGCTCGACGCGCTGCAATTTCCGAAGGATTGAGTCATAGCATGTACTGGAACAACAAAGTCATCTGGTCGGAGGGCATGTTCCTTCAGCCGCACCATCTCCAGCAGCACGACCGGCACGTCGAGGCGCTGCTCGCGGGCCGCGTGAACGGCCTGCGCGCCTATGGCTGGGGCTTTACGACGCTGGAGATCGACGAGGCGCTGCTCAAGCTCGGCAAACTGGCGTTGCGCGCAGCGGCGGGTGTGCTGCCCGACGGCACGCCGTTCAACCTGCCCGCAGACGACGATCTGCCCGAACCGCTCGAGATCCCCGAAAACGCCGCGAATGTGACGGTGATGCTCGCGCTGCCGGTGCGCCGCGCCGGCGCGCCCGAATCGGGCCGCGACGGGCACGCCGACGATCTCGCGCGGTACGGCGCGGGAGACTTCGAAGTGCATGACAGCAACGACGCCGACGCGCCCAGCACGTTGCTGCAGATCGGCAAGCTGCGCCTGCGCCTCGCACTCGCGCCCGAGGTTGCCAATGCGCATGCGTGCGCGGGCGTGGCGCACGTGGTCGAGCGCCGTAGCGACGGCCGCGTCGTGCTCGACGACGACTACTGCGCGCCGTGCCTCGACTATCGCGTGGCGGGGCGCCTCACGCGCTTTTCGACCGAGCTGGGCGGGCTCCTTCAGCAGCGCGGCGAAGCGCTCGCCGGGCGTCTCGCCCAACCCGACGGCGCGGGCATGGCCGAAATCGCCGATTTCCTGCTGCTGCAGATCGTCAATCGTGCACAGCCGCTCGTTACCCACTTCAATGCCATGGATGGTTTGCATCCCGAAGCGTTCTATCAGTCGTGCCTCGCGCTGGCGGGCGAGCTTGCCACGTTCAGCCAGGCGGGGCGGCGGCCCCCCACCTTCGCGGCTTACCGGCACGACCGGCTCAAGGAGACGTTCGAACCCGTGATCGATGCGCTGCGGCTCGCGCTGTCGCGCGTCGCCGATCCGCAGGTCGTGGCGATCGCCCTCGAAGAACGCAAATATGGTTTGCGTGTGGCGCGGGTCGCGGACCGCACGCTCTTTGCCGGCGCGACCTTCGTGCTCGCGGTGCGGGCGCAGGTGCCGGCCGGCACGCTGCTCTCCGCGTTCGCAAGCCAGGTGAAGATCGGCAGCATCGAGAAGATCCGCGATCTCGTGAACCTGCAACTGCCAGGCATCGCGTTGCGAGCGCTGGCGGTCGCGCCGCGCCAGTTGCCGTTCCATGCGGGCTACAGCTATTTCGAACTCGACGACCAGAACGAAGCGTGGGCAACGCTGGCGGCTTCCGCGGGCATGGCGCTGCACGTGGCGGGCGAGTTCCCCGGGCTCGCGATGGAACTCTGGGCCATCCGTCATTGAAGTCTCGCATCGAGGACCTTTGCCATGACCGACAGCACGAACGCGCCGCTCGACGATGCGGACTATCTCGACGCGGCGCGCACGATCCGCATGCCGATGCCAGGGCGCAAGCGCGAACGCTCGGCCAGCGCCGAAGCGGAACCCACGCCGCAGCGCAAGCCGCAAGCCACAGAGCCCGCGCTCACGCCGCTCGATGCCTTGATCGCCGGGCGCAACCCGCTGCTGCGGGCGGCCAATCCGTTGCTGGAACTCGCGCTGCCGCTGCGCCGCCTGCCGAGCCACCCGGATCTCGACACGCTGCGCGCGCAACTGATCCAGATGGTGCGCCGCTTCGAGGCAGACGGCCGCGCGTTCGGCGTGCCCGACACGCAGCTCGGTCCGGCGCGCTATTGCCTGTGCACCTTCATCGACGAGGCCATTGCGGCGACGCCGTGGGGCGCGGGGGTCTGGGGCCGCAGGAGCCTCCTGGTGACGTTTCACAACGAGGCCTCTGGCGGCGAGCGGCTTTTCGTCATGTTGCAGCGGCTCGCGCAAACCCCCGCTGCCGATATCGACCTGCTCGAACTGATCTACGTGATGCTCGCGCTTGGCTTCGACGGGCGCTACCGGCTCATCGAAGGCGGTAAGCGGCAGCTCGACGAGATTCGCGAACGCCTCGAACAGATGATCCGCGCGCAACGCGGCCCGGTCGAGCGCGCGCTGTCGCCGCACTGGCAGCCCGCGGAGCCCGCGCGCGAACGGACGCTGGGTTTCGTGCCGCTGTGGGTCGCGCTGGCGCTCGCGGGCCTCGTGTTGATGGCGACGAGCCTCGTGCTCGGGCTGCGCATCAACGCGTTCTCCGACCCGGTGTTCGAGGCGATGCGCGGCATTCGCGTGGCGCCCGCGCCCGTGCTCGCGGCCAAGACGCAGGCGGCGCCGAAGTTCGCGTCGGCGCTCGATGGCTTTCTTGCGCCCGAGATAGCGCAAGGGCTGGTCACGGTCGGCGAATCGGGTGACCGCACGACCGTGACCATCACCAACAGCGCCGAAGGCACACAGATTTTCGCGTCCGGCAGCGCCGAACTCGATCCGCGTTTCGTCCCGCTCGTGCAGCGCATCGGCGAGGCGTTGACGGACAAGCCGGGCAATGTCGTCGTGATCGGGCATACGGACGACCAGCGCATCGTGTCGGCGCGCTTTCCCTCCAACGTCGCGCTCTCGCAGGCGCGTGCGGAGACGGTGCGCGCGATCCTCGCGGCGCATCTCGCGGACCCTGCCCGCGTGAGCGCCGAAGGCCGTGGCGACACCGAGCCTGTCGCATCGAACGAAACCGCGGCGGGCCGCGCGCGCAACCGCCGCGTGACCATCGCCATTCTTGCGCCGGGAGCCGCGCCATGAAGTGGATCCAGCGGTTCAAAAAGCCCGCTGTCGTGACGTTTGCGGGCGTACTGGCGCTTTGCGCGCTGGTCTGGTTCGAAGGGCCGCTCGTGGCGTTCAATGGTACGGCGCCGCTCGAGAGCAGCGCCCGGCGCTGGACCGTGATCGCGCTCATCCTCGCGTGCTGGGCGCTCTATTGGGGCGTCCGGTTTGCCAAGGCGCGCATCGCCAGTTCGACGTTCGTGCAGAGCCTCGTGGCCGATGCGCTCGATCCCGCGAAGCACGCACCGGACCCCGCGCGCAAGGCCGCCGACGCCGACGTCGCGGCACTGCGCACGCGCTTCGAAGCGGCGCTGAAGACACTGCGCGAGTCGCGCCCGTCTGCCGCCGGCGCGCGCGGCATGCGGCGCATGTTCGCGTGGCTCGCCCCGCGCCGGGAAACGCTCTACGACTTGCCGTGGTATCTCTTTGTCGGCGCGCCGGGCGCGGGCAAGACGACCGCGCTTGCGCACTCGGGGCTGCACTTCCCGCTCGCGGACCGGCTTGGCGCGCAGGCGGTGGGTGGCGTGGGCGGCACGCGCAACTGCGACTGGTGGTTCACGGACCACGCGGTGCTGCTCGACACGGCGGGCCGTTTCACCACGCAGGACAGCCACGAGCAGGCCGATCGCGGCGCATGGCTCGGCTTTCTCGGGCTGCTGCGCAAGTACCGGCCGCGCCGGCCGCTCGACGGCGTGATGGCCGTGGTATCGGCCGCCGATCTGCTGCAGCAGTCCGACGCAGTACGCGCCACCTATGCCGCCGCGATCCGCGAGCGCCTTGCCGAACTGAACCAGCAACTCGGCGTGCACCTGCCGGTGTACGTCGTCGTGACGAAGACCGACATGCTCGCAGGCTTCTCCGAGTATTTCGACGACTTCGGGCGCGACGAGCGCGAGCAGGTGTGGGGCATGACGTTCCCGCTCGCGTCTGAGAACGAGGCGGGCGAAGGCAGTGCGCCGCTCGCGCGCTTCTCCGAGGAGTTCGGCTTGTTGCACGCGCAACTGCAAGGCCGCGTGCTGCAACGCATGCAGCAGGAAACCGATGCGCGGCGGCGCGCGCTGATCTATGCGTTCCCGCAGCAGTTCGCGGGCATCGAGCGAGCGTTGCGGCGGTTTCTCGAAGAGGCATTCGGTGAATCGCGTTTCGCGCGCGCGGCATCGCTGCGCGGCGTGTACTTCACGAGCGGCACGCAGAGCGGACGTCCGCTCGACCGCATGATGAGCGCGATGGGGGCATCGCTGGGCTTGAGTCGCGAGGTCGTGATGGCGGACGCCTCGAGCGGGCGCGCGTATTTCGTCAAGCGGCTGCTGCGCGACGTGATCTTCGCCGAGCAGGGCATCGCGGGCAGCGATCCGCGCGCGCTGCGGCGGCGCGCGCGCTTTCAGCAGGCAGCGATCGCGGGTATCGCCGTGTTGCTGGCGGCGGGGTTGATCGCCCTGTTCGCGAGCGATCGCGCGAATCGCCGCTTCGTCGATGCAAGCCGTCAGCAGATCGCCGCGCTCGCCGAGCTTGCGAAGAAGACCAGCGCGGGTGACAGTCCGCTTGCGGTCCTGCCGCTGCTCGACGCAGCGCGCGATTTGCCCGGCGGCGAAGCGGAGCGCGCTTCGCGTGACGCGCCGTGGTGGGCCGGTCTCGGCCTCGATCAGCGTCAGAAACTCGGCCAGGAGGCGCAGCGTGTGTACCAGCGCCTGTTGCGGCAGACCTTGCTGCCGATCGTCGTGCAACGCATGGAGGACCAGCTTCGCCGCGGCAGCGCGGAAGATCCCGCCACGCTTTATGAGGCGCTACGCGCGTACCTGATGCTGGGCGACCCGACGCATTTCGACCCGGACGCGCTGCAGGTCTGGGCGCTGCGTACCTGGCGAACGGGTTCGATGAAAGATGCGAGCGACGCGCAGCGCGCGGACATCGAGCAGCATTTGCAGGCGTTGTTCCGGCGTGGCGAGTTCGATTCGAACTTGCCGCTCGATCAGAACCTGATTTCACAGGCGCGCGCCGTGCTCAATCGCGTGCCGCTCGCGCAGCGCCTGGATGGCCGTATCGATCAGCAACTGGCACAACTGCGCCTGCCGGAATTCACCGTGGCGAAAGCGGCGGGGCCGAGCGGGCAGATCGTGTTCGTGAGAAGGAGCGGCGCGCCGCTCACGCAAGGCATAGAGGGCGCCTACACGCGTGCGGGCTTCGACGCGTTCGTGCGTTTGCGCGAAGATGCGCTCGCCAATCTGTCGAAGGACGACTGGGTGCTCGGCGCGGGCCAGACGCATACGGATGCGCAGAGCACCGAGGCATTGCGCGCGGCGCTCACGCGGCTCTACAGCGAGGAGGCGATCCGCCAGTGGGACGCGTTGCTTGTCGATATCGCCGTTGTGCCGTTCAGTGCGCCGGATCAGGGCGCGCGCATCGCGAACCTGCTCGGCTCGGCGAATTCGCCGTTGCGTGCGCTGATTCAGGCCGTTGCGCGCGAAACGACCTTCACGCCGCCGGCCGCCGCGCCCGGCAAACTCGACGCGCTCAAGAACCGCATCGGCGCGGATGCAGAGCAGCCCGCCGCGCCGACGCCCGTCGATACGCATTTTCAGGCGCTGCACGATCTGGCTGGCGCGGCACTGGACGAATACATCAACGCGCTCAAGGACGCCGCCGCGACCCTGCAGGCGGAAGACACGGCGCGCAAGCAGTCGCTGCCGCCGCCCGCCACGGGCCCGCTCGACCGCCTGAAGCTGCTCTCGCAGAACGCGCCCGCGCCGCTCGCGGCGGTGCTGCAAGGCGTAGCGGGCAATGCCGATACCGTGCAGATTCAGGGCCAACGTGCGCAGTTGCAGACACTGTGGGCCACGACCGTCGCGCCCGCGTGCAGGCAGGCGCTCGACGGCCGCTATCCGCTCGTGAGGGCGTCGGCGCGCGACGCCGCGCCCGACGACTTCGCGCGCGTGCTGGCGCCTGGCGGCCTGATCGACGCGTTCTTCCAGAAGAACCTGCAGAATCGGGTGGATACGTCCGGCACGGTATGGAAGTGGCGGCCCGAAGCGAAAGCCCTCGGCATTCCTGACGATGTGCCGGTGGCGTTCCAGCGTGCGGCGACGCTGCGGGACGCCTTGTTCCGCGACGGCGGCCACGACGTGTCCGTGCGGTTCTCGGCGAAGGTGGTCACGCTCGATCCTTCGGTGAAGCGCTTCGTGCTCGATATCGACGGCACTCAACTGAGCGCGACGAGCGATGCGCCCAACGCCACCGCCGCGTTCCAGTGGCCGAGCGGGAAGGGCACGGGGCAGGCGCATGTCGAACTCGACCCCGCAGCTGCGCCGCCGCCTCGCGCGGAAGGACCCTGGGCGCTGTTCCATCTGCTCGACGCCGCGCGCATCGAGCAGACCGGACAGGCCGATCATTTCAACGCCACCTTCGACGGCGGCAAGGTGACGCTCGCGCTCGTGGCCGGCAGCGTGAACAATCCGTTGCGCGCGGGCGTGCTCAATGGCTTTCGTTGCCCGACGTCGCTATGAACGCAGATGATCGAATCGACGCCGGTTTTTACGGCAAGGTCCGCACGCATGGCGATTTCGTCGGACGCGGCCTTTCCGCGGCTTTCGTCGGCCGTTGGGACGCGTGGCTGCAACGCGGCTTGCTCGCCGCGCGCGAGCGCCATGCCGGAGGCTGGCTCGAGCGTTACCTGGAGATGCCCGTGTGGCGCTTTTCGGCTCCGCCCTCCGTTATCGACGACTGCGCCTGCACCGGCGTGCTCATGCCGGGCATCGACGCTGTGGGGCGCTATTTTCCATTCGTGATCGCGCGGCAGATCGAAAGCGCAGCGCGCGCCGTCGATTCGCGCTGGCACGACGAGGCATGCGCGCTGGCCCTGTCCACGCTGGCGCCTTCGTTTTCGCTGAAGGCGTTCGAGTCGAACCTGGCTGCGCTGCGCGAGCAGTCAGTCGCGTTGGCATCGTGCGAAGGCGCCAGCGTGTGGTGGACTCACGAGGATGGCGTGACGCATCGGCACGAGGGACCGCTCGATGCGCGCATGTTCCTGGATCTGCTCGAAGCGCACGACAGCGTGGACTAGTCGCCGTCGATGCCCCATTCGCGGCGCAGCGCTTCGCGGTGCGACTCCGGCACGGCGTCGAGCAGTTGCGCGTGGAAGGTGCGCAGATCGGTGGCCTGGGTTGCGGCACGGCGCGCCACGATACGGGCGATGGGGCCCAGCAGCGTCGAGAGGCGCGAGGCGGCTTCGCTCACGCTTTCGGCGCTGATGATGTGCGCGCCGATCGTGCGCGGCGCGCCCGCGCCCACCGGAATCAACAGCGAATCGAAGTCGCGCCGCGCATCGTCGGTGGGCAAGTGAGCGCTGAGGCGTTCGCGCAGCATATCGATGTTCGTCGCGCCTGCGCACGCACGCCGTACCAGCAGCGACGCCACGGGCCCGACATGGCTCGCGAGGCGCTTCTCCAGGTGCGCGATGAGTTCGGGGTCAAGTGGGGTCTGCGTTGGCGGCGTGGGGATCGGCGATTCAAAGGCCGCATGCGCGAGCACGGTTCGTTCGGCATCCTCATGGACATCGGTCGTGAGCACCGCAAGCAGCGTATCGCGCCATTCGCGCGCGCCGGCGTAGCGCATTGGGGGGCGCTTCCCCATGCCCTTCATCACCAGTGCGTCGACGTACGCAGGCAAGCCGGGCACGACTGCGGAAGGGGGCGGCGGCATCTCGTCGAGAATCTTGCGCATCACAGCGCCCGGCGTTCCCGTGAACGGGCACACGCCGGTGAGCATTTCGTAGAGCACGACGGCGGCGCTAAAGAGATCGGAGCGTGCATCGACGGCGTCGCCGGTGAACTGCTCCGGCGACATATAGCTCGGCGTGCCGAGCAGCGTGCCGGTTTGCGTGAGCGTGGATGTGTCGAGCTGCGCGATGCCGAAGTCCGCGACCTTGCATTCGCCGCGCGGCGAGATCAGCAGATTGGCGGGCTTGATGTCGCGGTGAACGATGCCTGAGCCGTGCGCGTAGTCGAGTGCATCGAGTAGTTGCGCGAACCAGCGCAGGGCGGCCCGCGGATTCATCTGCGTGCCCGCGCTCGCGTGCTGCGCGAGATGCGCAGCGAGGGTTTCGCCGCGCACGTATTCCATCGTGATGAAGGCGGTGTCGCCCGTTTCGCCATAGTCGTACACCGCCACGATGTGCGGGTGGGCGAGACGTCCTGCGGCGCGCGCCTCGTTCAGAAAGCGCGCGGTGAGTTCATGGTCCGTTTCGCCGCCTGCGGGCCGCTCGATGGTCTTGAGCGCCACCTTGCGCTCGATGCGCGGGTCGAACGCCAGATACACCACGCCCATTGCGCCGCGCCCGAGCACGCGCTCGATCACGTAGCGGTCGAATGTCGTGGGGATGTCGGCGGAGTGGGACATCGCTTACGTCTGCTCTTCGTCGAGAATGCGGAACGCTTCGATGAGGCTGGTCTGCATGCGTCCGAAGGACACCGCGAGCGAGGCGATTTCGTCCGATCCGCCCGTTGGCAGCGTGGTTGCGTCGAGCTTGCCGAGGCTCATTTCGTCGGCGGCGCGCGACAGCGCACGAATGGGGCGCGTGATCAGCACGTGCATCATCACGTTCATGACGATCAGCACGACCGCGAACACGGCGCTGAGCGAAAGCATAAACGTGCGCCAGACGGCGCGACCGCGCGCAATGGGCTGCGCCATCGGCACGGACACGAACTCTGCGCCGATCACCTCGTTCATGGTCCAGCCGAAGCCGTTCGAGGTGCCGTACTTCTCGATCACCGTCGCGGGCGCGGCGTTCGGCGTGCTATGGCACTGCATGCAGGCGGTGTCGGTAATGCTGCTGGGCCGCGCGAGGAAGAACGAGCGGCCGCCCGGCGCATCGCGCTGGCCGGTCAGTTCCTTGAGTTCCGGATGATCGTGCAGATGGCGGATGACGTCGGTCTCCCAGTCGGTCGGGCGGTCGCGCGGATTGGTCGGGTTGAGCATCGTGGCGTTGTACGAGAAGTTCGGGAAGTCCTTCCCCAGCAGTTTGAGCATCTCGATGGCCGAAAACGCGGGGATCGATTCGGGCACGAAGCTGTACTTGATCTGCGTGGCGAGCAGCGGCGTGACGTGCGCCGCGGTGTAGCTCTGCATCGACGATGCAGCGCTCGCGAGGATGTTGGCGTCGTGCGCGGTTTCTTCGAGCGCCTGCTTTTGCAGCAGACGGTCGGAGACCACGCCGATCACCACCAGCGCGATCGCGAAGATGATCAGGAATACCAGGTTGAATTTGACGCTGAGCGAGAGTCCGGGCTTCATGGCGGTGAAGGATCGAGCCTTATGGATAGCGCACTTTGCGAACGGCCGGGCGCTCTGGCGGATAGAGCAGGGCACGCCAGTCGGGCAGGGTGTTCAGATGCGCCTGAACATCGTGGCGAAATGCACGATCGGTCAGACGCGAGCGAAAGCGTGCGGGAAAGCTCTTGCGCGCGGGCAGCCTGCTGCCCAGCCACGGCGCGATGTCGTCGTAAGTGGCGGCGTGCGAGGGCGGCGCACTGCGTGCGGGCCTGGCGACGGCGAGCGGCTGCAAGGCGTCGCGAAACGCGACCGGCATGGCCGTGACGAAGGCGTCGGTGGGGCGCCCCGATAATTGCACATGCCCAAGGCTGCCGATGCTCGCGAAGCGGCCGTTTGGTATCGACGTGGGCGGCTTGGCCGCGAAGGTCTGCGTTCCGGTTTCGCTGAATACGTCGACCGTTTGCGTGCCCTCGGGCGCTGCGACGATCGCCGCTGCGCTCGATCCAACATCGAGCGCTCCGGATTCCGAGTCCACCCGCACCTGGGCACAGGGCGCGGTGGCGCACGCGGCAGCGGCGATCTTCAGCCAGCCGCTGAGCAAGGCCACATGGGCGTCGGCCATGAGCATCGCGCGAGTTCGCGGACCGAGCGCGACGAGCGTGCCGTGCTCGTCCTGCAGATGCGTCACGCCTTCGCGAGATTCGAGCAGGTCGCCGTCGCGCAAGGTGTCGCCCGCCGCTGCCGAGGTCGCGTTCGTGCCGCGCACGACGCTGACGGGTGCATCGCTGCTCGCGAGCCGCCAGGCGGCGTGCGCGGGCGACGCAAGCGCCGCCGCGATGACGATGCCCGCTGCCCAGAGGTGCCATCGATGAATCATGCCGAGCCATTGGTCGAGGGTTCCTCAACACAACAGCCCGGCGGCGAAATTATTCCGCGCCGACCTTGGCGCTACCCGTTGTGCGGCGGTACGGCTTCCTGCGCCTCGCTGAATAGCGCGGCCGTATCGAGGTTCGAGATGCGCTTGCCGAGCGCGGCGAGATCGACATCGCCCGCCTGGCCGATGAGCGCGTAGGTCAGCTCGTTCTGCCGCCACGTGGTGACGCCCATCGAGTCGACGGTGCGCGAGGCGACCGCTTCGTCCGGGCGCGCGTCCTTCATCACGCACAACGCGATAGGTGGCCCGTTGCGCGGCAGATAAACGATCTGCACGAGCGGCTTGTCGTGAAAGCGCAGGCGCTGCACCGACTTGAAGGTGAGCCCGGCGTTGCTCAGATCGGGCACGCGCAGCGCGAGACGGTCGTCGCGGCGGATGTCCTCGACGACCCTGGCGGCGAGCGCCGGATCGTCCTGACGGTAGGCGACGGTCTCCCGCGTATAGAGCTTCTGGTAGCCAACCGCCGCCTTCACCCACGGCGACAGCTCCGATGCGCTCGCGAGCTGCGAGGCGCCGGAGCCTTGACCGGCAGGCCCGAACAGCCCGTCGAAGCGCACGAACTGGCCTGCCAGGAACGCGCCCGCCACGCACGCCGCCGCGAGCCAGACCGGCACGCGGCGCAGGCGCGATCTCACGGGCGCGGAAGTCTGTTGTTCCGCGGCTGGTATCGCCGCGTCGTTCGCGCTCGAAGACGGTTGCGCAGGCTGCCCGGGTTGTGCGCGCACCATTTCCTCGATGCCAAGGCGCAGCGATTCGGGCACGGGCGGCAGCGTTTGCTGGGCGAAGGCAGCGGCGAAATCGACCTGCGAGGTGCGCAGCAGCGTGACCTTCTTGCGCGCCTCGGCGGACTCGCGCAACTGCGCTTCGATCGCGGCGCGCTCGTCCGGCGACAGGCGGCCGTCCACATAGGCGAGTAACTGTGCGTCGTCGGCAATCATGCGAGTGAGTCCTTGTGCTGCGGGGCGGGCGGCGCCTTGGGCGCTGCACCGCTGAACATGGCGCCGACCGATTGCCGCGCTCGCGAGAGCCGGCTCATCACGGTGCCAATGGGTACCTTGAGCACGTCGGCGGCCTGCTGGTACGTCATGCCTTCGACCGCGACGAGCAGCATCACCACACGCTGGGCTTCGGGCAGGCGCTCGACCGCCTCGATGATCTGGCTGTGCATGAGTTGCGTTTCGGGGCCTTTATCAACGGGATCGGGGAGGTTTTCGAGGAAATCGTCGTCCCATTCGAAGCTCGCGCGCTTGCGCACGCTGCGGGCTCGCAATTCGTTGATCCATGTGGAATGCATGATGGAGTACATCCAGCTCAGCGGAGCCGTGTCGGGTTGAAGCTGATGCGCGCGTTCGAGCCCGCGCAGGCAGGCGCGCTGCACGAGGTCTTCGGCATCGTGGTGGTCCCCGGACAGGCGCAGCGCAAACGCCCACAGCCGCGGAATCATGGCGGGAAGCATGCCCGGTAAGTCTGTACCGCTCATCGAAGGGTTTTCTCCACGATCCCCGTTCAATCCGGACCGGCGCGCGCTTAGCGGTCGTGTGCGACCGTCTGGTCAGGGGCGCGCGGCTCGGGCCATTTGGGTGAACTTGAAACGAAACACCTGGCCGGTGGGCTTTATTCCATGCTTTCGTTTGGGTTGCGCCCGCGCTGCCTTCAGCGGGCTTTCACGTCGGCGTGCGCTTCTTCGCTCGTGCGCCGGTCGAACGACACCGCGTAAGCGGCCGCGCGCGCGGCGAGCAGCGGGTCGTCAGAGGGCGCGATGCCCACCGGCAGGAGCGTCGGGTCGAAATTGATGTCGCGGCAGGGGCCGTCGATCTGCGACTGCGCATGCTCGATGACGATGGTACCCGCATCGACGCGATGCTGCTCGCGTTCGACGGGCCAGGCGCGGGTGGCGTCGTCCACCGGATCGCCGGCACCCGCGGGCGTCAGCATGAGGTGCCAGCGCACCGGAGCCGATTGCAATTGCACTTTCAGGTCGTGCGCGAGAAAGTCGGGGTCTCTCGCGTTCGAATTGCGGGTGTCCAGCGGCGCGTAAGGCGTATCGGGCACGACACTCCAGCGCACGAATCGCATGTTGCCGCTTGCATTGGTGAAGCGAAACGCATCGATGCTGTAGTAGCTCGCGTTATAGAACGCGGAAGCCGGCGGGTGCGCCGCGAGCCAGTCGCGCAGCGCGTCGGTTTCGGGGTGGCTCGCAAAGAACGCGTCGAGTCTCGCGGGGTCGGGGCGGCCCGTGCGCTTGTCGTGCTGCATTGCCTCTTGCAGTTCGTAAACCGCTTGTGGCGTGCGCACCGCGAAGACGGGCGCGGAATTCATGCCGGTGCGCCATTGCTCGCCGTCGCGCAGCGCGAAAAGCAGCGCAAAGCTGCGCACGGTCGTGTCCGCGTCGTCTTCGGCGGGATTGCCGCCGGGCGCGGAGAAGCGGCCAATCAACGGCGTGCGGCCGCGCTCGAATACGCCCGCGCGAGAAAGCGCCGTGCCGTTGCCGTTGCTGTCGAAATAGCCGCTCACGCAGATGCCTTTTGCATGGTTGCGGCGAAACCCGGGATGCTTGCCGGCGCTGCGTTCGAAGGCGTCGATGAGCCGGTCGGGCGTGAGCGCGGCCTGGGCGCCGGGCCAGTGTATCCAGCCCGCGGCCCATGCGAACGCCGCGGCAAAGGCCGCGAGCGTGATCGCGATGAATGCGTATCGGACAAGAAGTTGCGAAAGCGAAAGACGGGACATAAATCAGCGCAGGGGCCTCATACAGCCGCTGATGCATGGAAAAGGCCCTCTATGAATCTCGTGCGGTGCCGTCGTGCGGCGACGCCGCTATGGTAATCCGCTTGCCGCTATTCAGTGTGCACTGAACGACGAAGGTATACCTACGTATGGGGTCGTCATCCAAAAGCGTCTATCCGTTTATGCGCGGGAAGAATAGCGACTCGCCGCGCTTCTCCTTAAGCTTCACTCATTCGAAATGAGTGGGCGCAATACACAGGCCGTTCCGGTTTCGGGCGACGGGACACGCGTGACAGACACGCTCACCCAGAAAATGGGAGTTAGCCGTGGTGAGATTGGATTCGTGGAGGTCGACATATGCGGGAGGCGCACTCGATGGCGGCGGCCCTGGCGAAAACATGCGCCTCGTGCAGCCCGCTGGTGCCGATGACGCCAACGATCCAACACACGCGCCGGACGACGACGCAGCCGCCACTGCGCCGGACTGCGCGCGCAGTCCGTGGGCGCACGTGGTCTCTGGCCTGCTAGCCTCCCCGGCTTCGAGGACCAGCGTTGCCCGCTGCGCGCCCGCGGTGCGCACGCGCAGCGATCTGCGGGCCGCGGATCACAACACCTACGCAAGTTGCACGGTCAAGATAGAAGAGCGACTGGCCAATTCGTCGTTCACGCTCTCGTGGAGCGACCCGACGCGCTGCAGCTACCGCGAGCAGGTCTGGAAACGCGCAATCGCCAGAAAGTCGGGCATCTGTGTGCTGTCCGGGGAGCACATCAAGCGAGGCGATGCGGTTTTCCGGCCGCTCGCGCGCCGCTACAAGATCCCGTTGAATTCGGGGGCGATGATCCTCGCCGCGGCGCTGGAGGCGCGGGGCGCTCGCCTGGCCGACCCCGAATCGCCAGAATAGCCAGGCATGGCGCCGCAAAGGCACTAAATTCCGGCACACAAAACTCATTATCTGGGATTTCCTGGTCCGATTCAGTTTCTCCCGCCAAACGCGCACACCGTAACACTGTAGAACACGCAACAAGCTGATCTGGCGCCTCGCTTCGCCGCAGTGGCATTTCGACGATCCCACCTACGATCGCACGGCGGCTTCCTTCGAGAACCTCGATCATGTCGCGGTGGTGATTCATAGCTATCGCTGGCGGCTGGGTCTCGCGCAAGGGGAGTCGAAGTACGACGACATCGAAAGGAAGCTGGCGCTGTCGCCCACGATTGCGGTGCCCACCATCACGATGGAAGGGGACGCGAACGGCGCGCCGCATCCGCAGCCGGCGGCTTACGCCGGGAAGTTCACGGGCAAATATCAGCATCAGGACATCAGCGGCGGCATTGGCCACAATCTGCCGCAAGAAGCGCCCAAGGCGTTTGCCGATGCTATGCTGCAAGTCCAGCATCTGTAGCGACGCTTCCGGCGCTTAAGGCATTGGTGAGCGCTCGACGTATCGTTGGGAGGTAAGGCTTGTCGATTCGCAATCCGACACAAAGGATATCAACCTGAGCCCCGAAGATCTCGAAGCGATCCGGGGCAAATTCAACGGATGACTCATGGTCATGGCCAAGACTCGTAGATCCGCTCTCGCTGCGGTGCTGGCGGTCTCCTTGTTTGCATGCGTTTGCGCACAGGCACAGGCACAGACACAGACACAGACGGTAAAGCCTGTGAAGCTTTCGAAAGCCGATCTCGACGGCGCCGTCTTCAACCGCAAGGACGCACAAAAGTCGGTTGAAAACGGCACGCAGATGACCGACGTGGTCGGCTTTACGTCGCCGGACAAGGCTTATCAAACCGGCGTGTTCAAGTCAGGCCCGTCGCACGAGGTCATCAAGGGACCGCAGGGGCTCGCCTACACCGAGCTTCTGTATTTTCTTTCTGGCGGCGTGAAGCTCACCTCGTCGGACGGCTCGGTGCTGAACGTCGGGACAGGCGAAGCCGTGACGCTTCCCAAAGGATGGACGGGCCAATTCGACACGCAGGGCTATACAAAGCTGTACGTGACGTATAGCCCCGACGATGCGAAGCAATAAGGCCGCGCGCGCCGCAATGGCGATCGACGGAATTTTCATGGAGCGGGCAGGACGAAGCTGACCCGGCTCCACCCGACGTCAACGCGTGTACACGCGCAAGGACGTCACGCCGCGCAAATTGTTGCGCCGATGCCAGACCAGACCGTCCAGATCCACAGGGCGGAGTTCCGGGAAACGCGCAAGCAGGGACCGCATCGCGACATCCAGTTCGAGCGCGGCGAGCCGTGCGCCCAGGCAATAGTGAATGCCCGCGCCGAACGCGAGCGAAGGCGTGCTCGCGCCGCGCGCGAAGTCCAGCGTGTCGGGCGCGGGGAATGCGGCAGGATCGCGGTTGGCCGAGCCGATCAGCATGAACACCACGGAGCCGCGCGCGAGGGAGGCTTCCCCAAGCGTGATGTCTTCCAGCGCCGTGCGGACCAGCATCTGCACCGCGCCGTCGTAACGCATGCACTCCGCGATCGCCCGCGGCAACAGCTTCGGGTCCTGCTTCAACGCCTCCATCTGCTGAGGATGGCGAAAGAGCGCGATCATCATGTTGCCGATCATGTTCGACGTCGTTTCGTGGCCGGCAATGAATAGCAGCACGGCATTCGCTACGACTTCTTCGTCGGTGAGCCGCGCACCCTCGTCTTCCACGCTGAGCATGGCGGAAATCAGATCGTCGCCGGGCTGTGCGCGGCGCTGTTCGATTACGCCGTGAAAGTAACGCTCGAGCGTGAGCGCGGCTTCGTCGGCCGCGCGCAAGCCGTTTTCGTCGAGCGGCGCGAGATCGAATGCCGCGACGAGCTGGCTTGCCGCGTCGCCTAGCGCGGTCGCGTCCGCCACGGGGACATCGAGCAGCCGGCAGATGATCCGCACCGGCAAGGGGAACGCGTAGTCGCTGACCAGATCGAACTCGGCGCGCGAGTCCACGCGTTCGAGCAGTTCATGCGTCGTGGCCTCGACAACCGCAGTCAGCTTCTCGATGCCGCGCGCGTTGAACGTCTTCATCAACAGGGCGCGCAGCCGTGTATGCGCGGGCGGATTCATCATCAGCAATGTCCGGCTCAGCGACTGAAAAACCGGCTGCGCGGTCGCCGCCTCGCCGTAGCGCGCGGCCACGCTCTGCAGATAGGTCTTGCCCATGCGCGAGTCGCGCAGCAAGGCGTCGATGATCTCGAAGCGCCCGGTTACGAATGCCTTGGGTCCAACCGGCAGAATCGGCCCTGCTGCACGAATCTTTTCGTACAGGGGATAAGGATTGGCGTAGAAGGCGAGCGAGGAGAAGTCGGAGAATTGCATGGGTATGGGAGACGGTTAGGCGTGAGCGGTGGGTTTCCCTTCCAGCACCTTGACGAGGGTGTGGAGCGTGCGGTTGGCAGGCGTCGCGATTCCCGCGATCATAGCGCGCCGCACGATCGCGCCGTTGAGAAAGTCAATTTCGCTGTGTTTGCCGCGCGCGAGATCCTGGGCGGTGGACGAATACTGACTACCGGGAATCGTGGCTTCGATCTGCTCGATCATGCGCGCGGCATCGTGCTCGAAATGCACGCCTTCGGCGGCTGCGACGGCGAGGCACTCGGCAACCACTTCGCGCATGGTTTCGCGCAGTGCGTCGCGATGCGCCATGGCGCCGAGCGGCAACTGGACGATGGCGGAGACCGCGTTATAGGCGCAGTTGAGAATGAGCTTTTGCCATAGCGTCTCGTGCACACGGTACTCGATTCGGGGCCGGGGATCGTTCCCGCCCGTCTGGAAGCGGTTTTCGCCGCGTGGTCTCGCGCGCCCGAGACGGCGGCGTCGGGCTCGGGGCTTGGCCTCACCATTGCTCGACGCATCACGCTCGCGATGCACGGCGAGCTCGAACTCGAAAACCGGCGCACAGGCGGTCTGCAGGCGCGCCTCACGCTGCCGTTGGCCGCAACGTGAAGCTGGCATGTTGAATCGTCGGACCATCGGCGCTGCGTTACGCATGACTACGTAGACGCCAGCGTCACGGTGACGATGGTCGTTCCGCGCAGACGCTCGGCGAGATCGACATGAGCGGGGCGCCCGCTCCACCAGCGCCTTGCTCGCGCGCGGTGACCGAGCACGATGAGGTCGGGGTTGAACGTTTGCGCGTGGCGCGCCACGACATCGGCGATTCGCCCGTATTTGACGCAGCCGTTCGCGGCAATACCAATATTGGCCAGCTGCGAGACGGCATCGCTCAGCGTATTGCGGGCGATTTCCTCGAGGTGGCTATAGGCAACGTCGGTCAGCAGACCGCCGCAGCTCGCATTCACCGCTTCGGTATCGACGACGGCGACCACATCGACAGGCGCGGACAAGGCAAGCGAAAGCTGCGAGCAGCGGTGCAGCGCGGCCTGGGCCTCGCTCGTGCCGTCATACACGAGCAGCATGCGGGAAAAGGAAGACATGATGTGCCGATAACGTAACGGAGCCGCTGGCGGCGCCTGACTGAACATGAAGGTTGGCCAGTGCATTCGCCCCGGAGGGCGAGCTGCCTGGCCGCGCAATCAGAACAGTCCGTTATCGGTGTTTATTCCAGGTGGCGGACTGGTTTGGTTTACGCCGCGGTGTTCTCGTCGGAGAGGATATATTCCGACATAATTCGGGCTCCGGAGTAACGGACAGTGCGCGCAGTCATTCAACCCGCGGCGTTGCCGCGCGGCGCCACCTGACCCACGGTTTCGTCCGTCTGGCCTTTGGCAATCTGTTTGCCGATTGCCAGCAGCTGATCGTCGTCGAGCGACGCAATCAACGCGTAGCTGAGCTTGGCGCGCCGCCACGTCAAAACGTTCATGCTTTCGACATGCTCATGCGTCATGCTCGCGTCCGGTTTTTCGTCCTTCATGACGCACAGGGCCACGGGCAAACCCGTTTTGGGCAGATACACGATCTGCACGAGCGGCCTGTTGTGAAAGCGCAGCCGTTGAATGCGCGTGAACGTGAGCCCCGCCGGGCGCAGGTCGGGCACGCGTATCGGCACGCCGTCGTTGCTGTGAATCTGCGAGATCACCTGCGAGGCCACTTCCGGTGTGAGCGCGTCGAATGCTACGGTGTCGCGCGTGTAAAGCTGTTGATAGTTCACCGCCGCCGCGACCCACGGCGAGACTCTCGCGGCCGCGGCGTGCAACGCGCTGGAGCTTGCGCCGTGGTCGTTATGTGACCAGTCTGTCGCGAAGCGCAGCACCAGCGCGCAGCTTAACGCGCCCGCGGCAAAAGTCATGGCGAGACCCGGCAGCGATAAATTGAGCGGAAAGCGAAAGGCCAAGCGCGCGAAAAGCCGCGAAAACCCCGCAGGTTCGGCAGCGCTGCGTCGAGCGCTGCCCGAGGCTTCCGGCGCATCGGCATACGCGCGCCTGAGCTGCGCGATCTTGAGCGTGAGCCGCTCGGGCACGGGTGGTAGCTTCTGGTGCGCAAATGCGTGCTGATACCGCAGCGCCGAGGCCGCGATTAGCGCAACGCGCTCCGCGATCTCGGGCGACGCGCTGATCGTCTTCTCCACGTCCTCGCGCTCATGCGGCGCGAGTTCGCCGTCGACGTAAGCCATGAGCAGGATGTCATCCATCGTCATGCCCCAATTTGCTTGCTGTTCGCCGCGTCTTTTCCAGCTCAGTGGCGCCGTTCCGGGTTCGAGTTGATGCGCACGTTCGAGCGCGCGCACACCCGGCCAATTCGGCGACAGTCATCGTCTCGGTAGATTTCATTTTTCGACGATAGGGTAAAGCGGCGAAACCGTCGCCTTGAGCAGAACACCCGGCGGGCGAACAAAATTCCGTACGCGCCAACGATTGCGTTCAACGTTTCCCTCTCTTCTGAAGAACACGGAATTCAGATGCGAAATCAGCAAACGGATAGCGAAAACAACCTGAAGCAGGCGACCGCTCTGGTGCGGGCACTCGGCGGTATGGAACATCTGTTCTGGCTGCTCGACCGCAATCGCGCGATTCATATCGCACTGGTCGCGTAAATCGACCGCGTGTTCGAGCCCAGCGCCTGGCAAGCGGTGTTGCTTGCGCTCCAGCAGCGGCATCCCTTGCTCTCCACGCGTATCGTCGCCGATGGTGGGGCGGCTCCTGCCTTTTATCGTGATCCCGACGCACGGATTCCGCTGCGCGTGGTCGAAAATGCGCGGGCATCGTGGCAAGCCGAGGCCGCGGGGGAACTGAACACGCCCTTCGATTGGTCGACTGCACCGCTTGTGCGCGCAACCTTGTTGCAGGGCGAAAGTGGCTCAGCCACCATTCTCGCCGCCCATCATTCGGTGCTGGACGGCATGGGCGGCGATGCGCACGCGGCGTGTGGGTGTCGGTCACCGATACGGGCCCAGGTATTGCCGCGAAGGCCGTGCACCATCGGTTCGACTCGCTCGCGACCACTAAAGAAGCGGGCATGGGGATGGGGCTGTCGATCTGCAAGTCGATTGTCGAGGCGCACGGCGGACAGATCGAAGTGGCTTCGCTGGAGGGGAAAGGGGCGTGCTTGCGGTTTTCGCTGCCGCAAGGCTGGGGCAGGGGCGATTAGAAGCTGCGCTGATCGCAGGCGGATGGCCTGCCTGGATGCTGGAGCGGGAGACGAGTCTCGAACTCGCGACCTCAACCTTGGCAAGGTTGCGCTCTACCAACTGAGCTACTCCCGCATGGCTGGCTCCCCGACCTGGGCTCGAACCAGGGACCTACGGATTAACAGTCCGGCGCTCTACCGACTGAGCTATCGGGGAATCAAGGAGGCCGGATTGTACAGGAGATTTTTTGATCTTGCAGCTTTTTCCTGATGAATCTCGTGAGGCGTATTGGGGATGATTTAGTGGGAAATTTAACGGTTTACGGTGTATTACATACGGTCAATTGGCTTCCGGCCATTTCGTGGCTCCAGCGCGCAAGGCAAGTCTGGATCTACCCATGGGGCCACGCCTTGTCTATCGTAGGCGGCATCTCAACCCGAACGTAAAGGAAGCAAAACGATGTCCCTCGCCGATGCCGTCAACGAACCCGCCGCCGACACCAGCGCGGCACCTTCGCAACGCACGCGCGTGCGCCGGGTCGCGCAGCGCGCGCACTACGACGCACAGACGCTGCACGCGATTCTTGACGAAGCCTACGTCTGCCATGTCGCCTTCGCCGACGGGCACGGCGTGCATTGCATCCCCACCGCATGCTGGCGCGAGGGCGATCATCTCTACATTCACGGTTCGAACGGCAGCCGCATGCTGCGCCTCGCGGCCGATGGCGCCCAGGTTTGCGTGACCGTCACACATCTCGATGGCCTCGTGCTCGCGCGCTCGGCGTTCAATCATTCGATGAACTATCGTTCCGCCGTGATCTACGGCGTGTTCGAGGTGGTGACAGAGGAGCACAAGGCGGCCGTGCTCGATGCCTTCATGGAGCACATCGCGCCGGGCCGCAGGCATGAAGTGCGTGCGGGCAATCGCAAGGAGCTGGCGGCGACCACGGTCATGCGCATTGCGCTCGCGGAATCGGTGACGAAGATCCGCATGGGCGGCCCAAAGGACGACGAGGAGGACATGGATCGGCCCGTCTGGGCTGGCGTGTTGCCTTTGACGCTCGCACCGTTGCCGCCCGTGGTCGACACAGTCGCGCCGGAGCGCGAGGCCCCGGCTTACGTGAAGGCCTGGTCAAACCCGCACGACGGCTGACCGCGGATTGCCGCGTTCACCGCGCCGACGTGAGGGCACGTAGCTTTGCGCGCAGCGGGTCGATGGCGAACTCGCGCGCTCTGCGCAATACGCGCCGAAGCTGCTCCGCGGCAAGGGGAAACTCAACGAGCCTGCCGCGCCAGGTGAGTATGACGAAATGCGACTCGTACCAGCTTTTATGATTTGACCAACGCTCCTTGTAGCTAGAGAAGTATGGGCGGAAGTCGAAATCACGGCCGTTCGCGAGCGCCCATCGCGCCATGCTGTCGACCAGCAGGTTGCCGACGGAGCGCGCGGCATAGGCTTCGTCATACGTCGTGATGAAATACTCCAGTCTGCGCGGCCCGGTCAGGTTCACCGATGCCGCAATGGGTACGCCGTCCAGTTTGACGAACGAGACCAGCGGAGTCGTAACGAGATCGGTCCGCCCGGCGAGTTCGATGAAGAAGTCGCGCACGTCGTCGTTCATCAGATAAGGCGCGTCGAGGCCACGTGAGAGCACCCAGTGGCGCTTCGTCGCAAAGAGCCACGTGAGCACCGCTCGGGCGTCGTCAACGTCCTTGCACCAGCCGTATTCAACCGCGCCGTCTTCCGAAAGCCGCCTTGCGAGGCGTCGCAATGGGCGCCGCAGCGAGTCGGGCCTCGTGGCGATGAAGGCGTCGAAGGTGGGGAACCGGGACAGCTCCATGGCGTACCCGGACAGCAGGCGCCAGCGCTCAGGAAGCGCGCGCAAGACCCACGACAGGGGCGCACGCGAGAGCGCCTGGTGAAGCGGGCTACCGCTTTCGACGAACCGGATCTCCAGCACGTCGGCGTCGACGCTGCGCAATGCATCAACGGCGGCATCATAGAAGCGCCTGTCGCCTCGATCGGATACGAGCGGGCCGCCATATTCCTCGTTGCTTCCGCAGCCGAGCGCGCGCGCGACCCGGCATGCGCGTTCGCGCGCAATGCACAGCGGCCAGAGCGCGATGAGCGCGGCGCCGTCGTAGACAAGCGCGACACTGACTGCCGCGCCACGGGCGAATGCCTTGGCCGCTGCAAGTTCGCAGTAGGCGAATTCGAGCGTGGCTGGGCACGCAGTGCAGACGGCTTCCCAGGAAGGGCGCAGTTTCAGGAAGTCCGCGTGGGTGCTGCATACGCGGATCTCATGGCGAATACTACCCGTGTTCGCGCGGGTGGCGACGTCGGGAAGGAAAGCAGTCTCGGTCGGTGAGTTTCGCATCATGTTGTCCCGGTAGTCCGATTCGGCGGAGCGTCAATCTCACATTTTGCTTATCGATATGGACTCCGAACAAGATGCGTATGAACATCGGAGGCATATCCATATGATCCATCGAAATAACTTGCGCAGCGCGCGAAAGTATTCCGATTGCTTGAAATTGGCGGTTGACGACTAATGCGTGGTGCAAGCGTGGTAGCAGGAATGCGGACTTGTGGTAAAACGCACCGCACCATCGCATGGATGCGTTTTGCCTTCGGCATGAGTTGCCGCTCGAGTCGGTTGAATGATCAACTATGTGGAGATTCGACCGACGACGAATACGGTTATTGCCGAGCCCGCAAACCTGGTTTGCGAGTGGACGCGTGCGGTGCTGATCAGGCGATGGCGGACCAGAGCATGCTGGCGATTGCGACGAGGTAGAACACTGCCGTGGTGATCGCCGCCACGCGCAGTGGCCGGCCGACTGCCGAACTGTTGGTGATAATGACCAGGCTTATCCCGATGCCGATCAGGGCGAGCACGAAGAGTCGCGGCAGCAGACTCCAGCCATCCAGCCCAACCTTGAAGATCGACCAGCCGAGGGCGGCGGCGAACATGCCGAAATACCACCATAGTCCCGCTGAGCGGTTCCATAGCATGAGGATGCCAGCGCCGATCAGTGCAACGCCGGCAACGAAGTAATAAGGCGCGTGGCCCATCCATGGTATCCACCCGCCCAGCACTGCGAAAGCTGCGCCGACGAGGATGATCCATTCTGCGGTCTCGGCAGGAGACGTCCAGCGGCGGTAAGACATAAAAGTCCCCCTAATGCAGACAAACCGGGCTTCGCAGTGAGCCATGCTGACGTCTGAAACTGACTCATCGACTCATCGATGAATAAGCTCAAAGCAAAGTCCCACGTTGATCCTAAGCAGCCGATGTGCCCAGGTCAAGCGTGATAGCCCCTTGAAGTTGTAAGAACTTACGAACCTGTTCGCATTCAATTTCTCGCGCGAAAGAAATGCACGTCGATGGCATGGGCGATAGTCGACATTACCGGCTCGATGCGATTTTCCCGGCAAGAGTTGCAGCGCGAGGCTGCATGCAAAGAAGCATGCGTCAACGTTACTTGCGGCTCGTGGGGAGCGGGAGTGGGTCACTGAAACGCTGTATCCCGGCGCTTATAACGCGGCGTAATACACGGTTACAGCATGCCGTTGGTCCATATCGCCAGCAGCGCTTTCGATCTGAAAAAATGTTGGTTCGTTCGCACCCGTCATGCAGATAGGCTGCGTACTTCGCCAGCGCGCAGGTTCGGTGTCAGCGCAACGGCAATGAGAAGAGAAGGAAAACCGATAATGAAAAGCAGCATCTGGGGCGCAGTGCCAGGCGCACTGTTGACGGCACTTCTGGTCGTGGCATCGACGTCCGCGCATGCGGATCGTCTGGACGACATCAAACGCGCGGGCGTGTTGCGCGTTGCTGCATTCGACAGCAATCCGCCGTTCGGTTTCGTCGATCCGAACGACAATCAAATCGTTGGGCTCGACGTGGACTATGCGCGCGCCGTCGCCGAAAGCCTGGGTGTGAAACTCGAAGTTCAGCCCACCAATCCCGCCAATCGCATCGCCTTTCTGAAGTCGGGCAAGGTCGATCTGGTATTCGCCAACTTTACGATTACCGACGATCGCAGGAAGGAAGTGGATTTCAGCACACCGTACTTCGCGTCCGGCACCCAGTTCATTGCGAAGAAGGGTGTGTTGAAGTCTTCGGAACAGCTCAATGGTCTGCGTATCGGCGCGGATAAAGGGACGACCAACGAACAGCAGGTGCGTGCGAAATTCCCTGGCGCAACCATCGTCGCTTACGATGACACGCCTTTCGCTTTCGCTGCGCTGCGTACGGGCAACGTGCAGGCCATCACGCAGGACGGCCCGAAGCTCGTCGCGCTGCTTGCACGCGCGCCGGACAAGGCGGGCTACGAGATTTCCCCGTTCACGATCTCGAACGACTACGAAGGCGTTGGCGTGCCCAAAGGCGAGACGCGGCTGCTCGATGCGGTGAACAGCACGCTGACGCACCTGGAAAGCGACGGCGAAGCCGCGCAGATTTACGACAAGTGGTTCGGCCCGAAGAGTGCGGCACCGCTGCCCCGTCTGTTCAAGATCGGCGACCCGCAAAAGAACGGTTGAGCGCGGCGCCCGATTCATGCATAACTGGCTTGAACCGAAGTATCTCGCGTGGCTCGAACAAGGTTTCTTCGTCACGCTGATGCTCTCTGCCTGCGCGGCGTCGTGTGCGACGCCGCTGGGCTTTCTGCTGGCGGTTGCGCGCACGGCGCGCACTGGCGCGATTGCGCGCGCTGCGGTGCTCTACGTGTTCGTCTTCCGCAATTCTCCGCTGCTCGTTCAATTGCTGTTCTGGTACTTCGGCGTCGCGGCCGTCTTGCCGTCCGGATGGATGACCTGGCTTAACATGCCGCACCTGGCGACGTTTGGACCGCTCACGCTGCGCTGGCCGAGTTTCGAACTGTTCGCCGGCTGGGTCGGATTGACGTGCTACACCACGGCGTTCATCGGCGAAGAGTTTCTGGCCGGCATGCGCGGCGTGAACCACGCACAGTGGCAGGCGGCCACCGCGCTTGGCATGCGCCGGTACGCGAGCCTGCGCTACGTGATCCTGCCGCAGGCGTTGCACATCGCGACGCCGCCACTCGCTGGCCAATACATGAACGTGATCAAAAACTCGTCGCTGACGATGGCGATAGGCATCGGCGAACTATCGTACATGTCGCGGCAGGTCGATACCGAAAGCTTCAGGACCTTCCAGGCATTCGGCACCGCGACCGTATTCTATGTGCTGGCCATCGCGGTCATCGAGGTCGCGCTGGTGCTCTGGCAACGCGCCGGCCAGCACGGTTCGCAGCGAGGCCGTGCGTGAACGGGTTCGCGTGGTTACCGGCTTTGCGTTATTTGCTGATCGGCGCGTTTCCGGCGGGACCGCTGGGAGGCGTTGCGCTAACGATCGCGCTTTCGGTGGTGTCGGCGCTTCTCGCGGCCCTGATCGGATTCGCGCTTGGCGTTGCGCTCGCAATGACGCGCGGAGTCGTCCGTCTCGCGCTGACCGCGGCGGTCGCGTTCTTTCGCGCGATACCCGTGCTGATGCTGATTTTCTGGACCTTCTTCCTGATGCCAATCCTGCTGCACGTCGACGTTCCTGGTCTTGCAACGGTCGTGTGTGCGCTGGCGCTGATCGGCGGCGCGTATCTGTCGCATTCGGTCTATGCGGGCATCACGTCGATCGCCGCAGGGCAGCGGCAGGCAGCGCTCTCGCTTGGCTTGACGCGCTGGCAGGCATTACGCGAAGTCATCCTGCCGCAAGCCGTGCGGGTGATGATGCCGTCGTTCGTCAATCAGGGGGTGGCGTTGATCAAGGATACGTCGCTCGCCTATATCGTCGGCGTGCCGGAATTCACGTTCCTCGCCAATCAGCTCAATAACCGTCTGCTGGTGTACCCGGCGCAAATCTTCCTGTTCGTCGGGCTCGTCTATCTGCTGCTGTGCGGTGCGTTGCAATGGGGCGCCAATGCGCTGCTCGCGCGCCGTGAGCCACGCTTTTAACCGATGCGCACAAATGTTGTTCCCGTGCGGTTCTTTATCTCGAGTGCTCACCTGTCTACGATGCGTTCAGCTGCTGCAAACGACCGTCTGCAGCCCTTCATAGACATCGAGGTGAATCATGAAAGTGAAAGTTGTGGCTTCGGCCCTGTCAATCGCAGTGGCGCTCGCCGCGCCTGCAATCGCATTGGCTCAATCTAACGGCGCACTCACCCGTGCGCAGGTTCGCAATCAGCTCGTCCAGCTCGAAAGGGCAGGATATCGGCCCGGAGACGGCGATCAGACGACTTATCCTCAGCAGATCCAGCAGGCCGAAGCGCGGGTGGCCGGTTCGGCGGCGGCGTCGAGCGGCTATGGCGGGGTGGCCAGTGGGACTTCCTCATCCGGGCAAGCCGCGCCGGCCGCACCCCAGGCGGATATTCCGGGTCTGCGACCGATCTACAGCGGCCAATGACTCACCGGATTGCCGAGGACGGCCGCGTCGGCTCGATGACCCTGATCTACCCTGGGCAGACTTTCGGCTGACAGCCAACGGGCCAGATCCCACGGGCGTGGCTAGCGCTCTGATCAAGCCTGTCACAACGATGACGCGATGGATTCAATCAGAGTCCTCAGCCACTGCTGCGCAGGATTGGCATCGCTTCGGCGATGCCAGATCAAATGGAAGACGATCTCTGGCAGTGCGACAGGCGGTGGAAACAATGCCAGTTGCCTGCCTGCCGGCGAATTGAGCGCAACCCGCTTCATGACCGTGGCGGCCATGCCCGTGCGCGCGACGACGGCCGGCACCGCGAACATCTGCGGCAGGGTCAGCGCGAGGGTGCGCTGCTTGCCCTGTTGCGCCAGCGCCTGATCCACCAGGCCATGCCGATCACCTTCGGGCGACACAAGCACATGGGGCAGGGCGAGATACGTCTTCATGTTCATCCCGCGGCGTGCCGCGGGATGATCGCGGGCGATGATCGTGACGAACTCGTCGCGCAGAATCGGGCGCGTCAATATTCGACCTTCCGGATGCGTGGGCGTGACGCCGATGGCCGCGTCGATCATGCCGGCATCGAGCAAGTCGACGGCATGGTCGCGGTCGGTGAAGGCGCGCACATTGATCGAGATACTGGGTGCCTGTTGCCCGACCGCCTGCAGCAACGTTGGCAGAAACACGTGGGCCGGGTAATCGGACAGGCCCAGGTTGAACGTCAGCGCCGCGTTGCCGGGCACGAATTCGGGCTTCTTTACCAACGTGGCTTCGATCTCGCGGAGCGCCCGCGAGATGGGCCCGGCCAGCTCCCGCGCGCGTGGCGTCGGCAACAGACCGTCAGAGCTGCGCAGGAACAGCGGATCGCCGAACAGCCTGCGCAGCCGCGACAGCGCCGCGCTCATGGCCGGCTGGCTCACGCCGACCTGTGTGGCGGCACGCGTCACGTTGCACTCGCTCATCAGGGCGTCAAAGGCCGCCAGCAGGTTCAAATCAATGCCATGAAAATCCATATGGCGAATAATAGTTTATATCGTGTAGTTGTTGGACGGATTTGGCAGGGGCTCGCACACTCTCGCCATCGCTAACTATCCGCGAGCAAACCTATGAATGCACTCGACTCCGACCGTCTCCGCACTGAGCGCCTGGCCGTGGAAACGCTGTACCGCGCGTTCAGCGAAAAGGACCCCGATCTCGTCGACACTGTGTTGGCCCCCGACTGGAGCGACATTCCTCTGGCACCGGGGCAAGGTCCCGGACCCGAAGGCATCAAGCCGATTATCCGTAGCCTGAGTCAGGCCTTCCCAGATGTCCGCATCGTCATCCATGACCTGATCCAGGTGCCCGGCCAGATCGCGGTGCGTGCCGAAATCAGCGGCACGCATCACGGCGAGCTGTTCGGCATTGCGCCCACCGGCAAGCAGGTCAGCTTCCGTCTGCATGAGTTTCACGCGCTGGACGGCCAGCGCGTGACCACCACGTGGCACATGGAGGACTGGTTTGGCCTTTTTCTTCAGATCGGCCAATTTCCGGCGCAACCCTGAACCAACGCAGGTGCGCAGAGCTGACAGGTGCAAGGCAAAAAACAGTCGCACAGCTATGCGGGAATGAACATGCCGATGGCTGCTACGGCCATAACGGCAGTTGCAGTCCAGCCGCCAAATTTCAGGACCCCTGATATTGCGAACTTTCCCATCACGCGGCGACTGGTTCCCATCAACATGACGACGATCATGACGGGTACGGCGGCAAGCCCATTGACGACAGCGCTCCAGTAAAGCGCTTTCACCGGGTCGAGGTGGCAGAACGTAATCGCGACGCCGCCCAGGATGGCCACGACGATGACGGAATAGAACTCGCGCGCCAGCGTGAGGTGTAAAGACAGGCTATTGCGCCACCGAAACGCGCCCGCCGCACCATAGGCCGCCGAACCGGCCAGCACGGGCAGCGCGAGCAGCCCGGTTCCCAGGATACCCGCGGCAAACACTAACGCTGTGAAATGCCCGGCAATGGGAGCAAGCGCCTTCGCCGCATCCGCCGAAGTCTGGATGCTGATATTGTGCGCGTGCAGCGTTGCGGCTGCGGTCAACATGATGAAAAATCCCACGCCATTCGAGACGCCCATGCCGATCCAGGTATCGGCGGTGATCCTGTCGAGCTGCCTGTATGCACGGAATGACGAGACCCAGCGTAACGGATGTTCGCCCGGCTTCGATCGAAGTTCCTCGACTTCCTGTGAAGCTTGCCAAAAGAACAGGTAAGGGCTGATCGTGGTTCCGAGGACGGCGACGACGGTGGTGAGATAGTCGCCAGACAGTGGTGCACGCGGGCGGACCACGGAAAGAGCGACTTGCGCCCAGTCGACCGGAACGACGAACGCCACTGCGACGTACGCAAAGAGCACGATGGTCAGCCACTTCAGGAAGCGTGCGTAACTTTCGTAGGGAACGCAGATCTGGAGGATTGCGGAAAACGCGCCCAGCGCGACCACGTAAAGTTGCTCAGGGCCACGCACCAGCAAACCGATGGCTGCGCCCATGGCCGCCAGGTCCGCGGCAATGTTGATCGTGTTGGCGACCGCGAGAAGCAGCACCAGAACGATCACAAGCCAGCGGGGACCAAAAGCTCGCATGTTGGAGGCAAGTCCTTTGCCAGTCACACGTCCAATTCGTGCGCTGATCATCTGGATGGCGACCATCAGCGGATAGGTCAACAGAAGCGTCCATAGCAGCGCGAAACCGAATTTCGCGCCGGCCTGGGAGTACGTGCCAATTCCGCTCGGATCGTCATCCGCGCCGCCCGTTACGAGCCCGGGCCCTAGCCGCGACAGCCACGAGCGTTCCGTCCGATCAGTGACGGCGCTTTCAGGTTCAAGTTTTTCGTTGTCGGCCACGGAGATCTTCCTGGAGCGCTCGGGATGCAGCGTCGCGATGAACTCGCAAGTCTCGTGCCGCATGATGGCCTGATCAGGGGGCGATCCAGCTGTGGATCCAGACGTCACCGTGACGGACAAACAGCGCGCGCTGCTGACGATCCGTCGACGAAAGGTCTAGCCAATCCAGGCGCGCGGGACGCAACTCGACGACGCCGAAATGTTTGAGGCCTTCGGCCTGACCAGGAATATCGTGTGTCTCGTCGAACGCATCACCCGAATGGCTCATGGGAGTTCCGGGCGGGAGGCGCGTGCGGTAGACAATAAGATCGTGGTCTGGACTGGACCTCCATGCATCGATTCGCGCTCGCCCGTCGCGAAGGATTCGGGTTTCGCCATATACGCGGATTTGCAGGTTGCGTACGGGATCGCAACCGACGAGCGCGATGCGAGGTTCCCGGCTTAGTTCGGCAATCTTCGGCGAGCGCAGGTCGGTATGGAAAGTAAGCCGGTTCTCGGCTTCATTGGCGCTCCGAAGCAGGACGGTGCGCACATTCGGGGAACCATCAAGGCTGATCGTCGCTGCCTGCATCACCTTGAACGGCTGGCCATCTTCGCGTACAGCGGCAGCGAGGCAATCCCAGATTCGGGCATAAATCTGATCGAGGTTCATCGAGTTCGTTCCTGGCAGGCTGACTATGACGTGACGACGGACCGGAATCAGAAGAGAAGAGCACGCTCAATGCCCGGGAACGTGCCCTGCGGGGCAGGGTGCACTCCGCACGTCTTGTACCTCTTCTCGATGAAAGCCGGCCTGAGCCTACGTTTTCGACGCGAGCATGCCAATCGAAGCGAACTCCCGGCGCACGCCTGGGCGGCGGACATTGGCCCGGGTCTCGGCACAGTCGCAACGGACAATGACCCGGGCGGCATCCTGACGTATTCGCTGGCCGGCGCGCAATATGGTTTCGATCTGCTATGGGTGTGCGTTCTTTCGTATCCGTCGATGGTAGCGCTCCAGTTGATCGCGACGCGCGTCGCCGCTGTCACGGGCAAGGGCCTTACGGAGAACATGCGCGAGCACTATGCGCGCTACGCTAACGTGCTCAAGTGGCTAGCGCTCTCGCTGTTCGCGTATGCCGGCGTGATGTTCGTGACCGACGTGCCGTGGCGCGTCGTGGCGTGGCATGCCCTGGTGCCCGGTTTCACCTGGTCCGAAGACTACTTCGGGATGCTGCTTGCGGTGCTTGGCACCACGGTCAGCCCGTATCTGCTGTTTTCGCAGGCGGAACAGGAAGTCGAAGAGCGTACGCGCGCGGGGGAAAGCTGCGAACGGCGTCATGAAGACCCACCTCAGCTGAAAAAGATGCGACGCGATACGCTCGTGCGCACGCTGTTTTCCAACGCCTGCGGGGCGCTTATCCTCGTCGCGGCTGCCGTTACGCTCCACGCCGCGCACCAGCCGGTCAGCAGCACCCAGGCCGCTGCACTTGCGATCGCTCCGATCGCGCGTGGATACGCGTCGCCTGTGCTCGGTCTTGCGCTCCTCGGCACCGCGCTGCTTGCGCTCCCGCCTCTGGCGGGTTCGGCGGCGCACGCTGCCGCCAGTTCGTTCGGCTGGCCGCAGGGTGCGCGGCGAGACCGCCGCATTGCCGGCGTTCTCGTTGTGCTCATGGTGGTGAGTGCGGCCATTGCGTTGCTGTTCCATGTTTCCGGGGTCGATCCAGTCAAGGCCTGCTATTGGAGTGCCTTGGCCAATGGCATGACCGTTGCGCCGGTCCTCATCCTGCTCTTGCTGTTGAGCCGGCGCCGCGAGGCGGTGGGTGAAATGAAGGCGCGCGCGATCACTCGCGCATTATGCTGGCTGGCCACCCTTGCTACGGGCGCGGCGTTGGCAGTGCATACCGTTTTGCAGTTCACATGAGAGCCCATGAATGGCGAAGTCACGCGCAACCGGTATCTTGTGTCTGGATATCCGCGTCCTGGCGCGCACAAGCTCGCAGGTGCTCGCCTGTCCTTCCGCGCCTCGCCCAATCAAAATCCCAGCATTTCGCGCGCTGCGTCGATGGACACAGGCGAGCGCATAGGCGGTGGGCGCAGGCATCCGGCATGCGCATGCAGTCTGGCCTTTGCTGCGTACGCCACGATCGGACTTCGGGTGGCATGACGCAATGTCACGCCAATACTAGGGAGTTCGAATGATCGGGGTAGTTATTCCTGCACACAACGAAGCGCGCCTGATCGCCGCGTGTCTTGCCTCGGTGCGGTGCGCCGCGTCGCATCCTGCGCTGCGAGGCGAAGCGGTTCGTCTGCTCGTGGTGCTCGACGCCTGCACGGATACAACGGCTGCGATCGTCTTGGACTTCGGGTTCGAGGCGCTATGCGTAGAAGCCCGCAACGTTGGCGTCGCCCGGGCCGCCGGTGCGCAGGCTCTGCTTGCATGCGGCGCCCGCTGGCTGGCCTTTACCGACGCCGACAGCCACGTCGCGCCCGATTGGCTTGCCGCCCAACTCGCGCTTGCCGCGGACGCCGTGTGCGGGCCCGTGAGCGTGGACGACTGGAGCGCGCTGGCGCCTTGCGCCCGCGCGGCCTGGGAACGGCGCTACCGCGACGCAGACGGGCATCGCCACATTCATGGCGCAAACCTGGGCGTCGCGGCGCACGCGTATTTGCGCGCTGGAGGGTTTCCGCCGCTTGCCTGCAGCGAAGACGTCGCGCTGGTCGACCTGCTGATCGCGACGGGCGCCACGCTCGCGTGGAGCGCGGCGCCGCGCGTGGTGACCAGCGGGCGGCGCGACGCGCGTGCGCGCGGCGGCTTCGGCGACACGCTCGCCGCGTGGGCAGACGGTGTGGACGACAGCGAGCGGCCGGTTGCGCCTTGAGTCTCAGCGTGTCTTCACGCGCGTTCGCGGCGCGCGACGCTGAGCCGATCGCGGCTCCAGACATCGAGCAGGAAATCCGTATCTTCGACCTGAACGACGGCAAGCAGCGCGGCGTTTGCCGCCGCCTGCGCGAAGATGCCGTGCACCTGGACGCTTTGCAGCATCCACGTCTCGCCGCCGTGACGCCAGTGGCAGCATGCAAGCGTGCCATCGGCGGCGAGCGAGGACGCGGCTAGCGTGGCGAGTGAAGTGCAGTCGCTTGCGTTCAGGTAGTACGCGAATTCGCTCATCACGATCAAGTCGAACTGGCCGGCGGGCCAGTCGCGCGGCATGGCGAGCGCGTGCACGTCCACGTTCGCGAACGCGGCAAGGCGCGCCCGTGCCGCGGCCACGGCGCGAGACGAGAAGTCCGCGCAAAGCAGATGCTCGCAACGCCGCGCCAGGCCGGCGGACAAGGCCCCGATTGCGCAACCCGGCTCGAACGCATTGCGATACCGCTCGCGCGGCAGCGACGCGAGCAGCAGCGCACGCTTGCGCGCCTCGTACCAGCTGTCGCGGTAGTGCCATGGATCGGGGCTCGCGGCGAACTTGCTGTCGAAATAGCTGGCGAGCGATGCGGGGGGACCGTCCATCGTTATCCTTGCGATTACCGGTTTTAGAGCCGCCAGTCTTCGCCGGACTCGAGTACCGCGCCGGCGAGCGCGGCAAGATCGGCTTCCGCATGGCTCTGGCGCACGAAGACCGGCAGGTCGGCGCTCACGCGCGCGACCCAGCGGTCGCGGCACAACGGCGCCGCGCCCATGCCGCGTGCGCAAGCACGCAGGGTACTGTCCACAGCGCTTTCCACGGCACATCGCGCGCGCAAAGCGTGCCGCGTAGCGTCCGCGCGCGGCGCGCCGTCGATGGCGGCCGCGCACTCGCGCAGGCACGCACGCGCGGCGACGAGCGCCACGTCGGCGGCGCCCTGGTGTGCACGCAAATAAGGATTGTCGCGGCGCTGCGCCGCGTCGCGCAGTCTCGCCGCGAGCGCCGAAGCGGCACCGTACCAGCAAGCCGCGATACCCGCTCCGCCGTGCCAGAAGCCGGGGCGGCGCACATACGCACCAGGGTCGCCCACGAGCGTTGCATGCGCATCGGCAAAGTCGACTTCCACGCTTTGAGTGGCTTCCATGCCGACCGCTTCCCAGCCGCGCTCGCTGACCGTTACGCCTGGCTGGTCCACGGGCAGGGCGGCGAGCCAGTCGCTCCCGTCTGCATCGACGCAGGTCACGAGCGCATGCGTAACAAAGCGCGCGCCCGAGCACCATGCCTTGGTGCCAGCGAGCTTCACGGCCTTGCCGTCGCGCGAAGCAAAGCTCAATTCGTTGCCCGGCGAGCGAGCGGCCCAGACGGCCCAGACAGGCTGCCTGGCAAGGGAAGGGGCTTCGCAGCGCGCAGCCGGCGCGAGTTCGGCGAGGATCGCGCGGGCGTCGGCGTGCGCTTCATAAATCTTGACTAGTGCGAGGTCGCGCGCTGCTACCTCCGCGAGAAATTGCCAGCGCGCGAGCGTGTTGCCCGCGCCTGGCATCGGCAGGACAGGAAACGCCGCCGCAAGACGCGCAGTCGCGCCGGCGAGCGTCGTCGTGTCGAGCGGCATGGGTTCGCTGACCAACAGTGCATCGAGTTCCGCCTGCCAGTGCGCGGGTAAATCGGACATGGTGGACTCCTGACCCATGTGAGTTGCCTGAATTTCAGCAAGCGGCATGCCTTCGCGCGCCCACCCTGGATGGGTAGGACGCGT
This sequence comes from Paraburkholderia sp. CNPSo 3076, assembly GCF_026343935.1. Taxonomy (NCBI): domain Bacteria; kingdom Pseudomonadati; phylum Pseudomonadota; class Betaproteobacteria; order Burkholderiales; family Burkholderiaceae; genus Paraburkholderia; species Paraburkholderia sp. CNPSo 3076. Next base: position 51,364 of record NZ_JAPMAL010000036.1, read on the forward strand.
GTGCGAGCCCGCTTCATTCAGGCGCATGCCAGTCCTAGAGCTTCGGGCCACCCATCCCGGGAGGCTCGATGCCGCTGCCCGGCGCGAGCGGATCATCCTGCCAATGCGCGCGCGCGCCGTAGTAGTCGTGCACCGTGGCCGCCCAGCCGATGTCGGCCATGGAAGGCCAGTGGTCCTTGTCGAAGCCCGGCGCATTCTTGACGCGCTCGCCGGTCACGTTCAGCACGAAGCATTTCTGTGTGGTGTCGAGCGTGAGCGCGGCCCACGGCAGCGCGAGCAGCTTGTCGCCAATGCCGAGAAAGCCGCCGCTCGACATGACCGCGTAGGCAATCCGTCCGCGCTCGACATCCAGCATGATGTGCTTGATCTTGCCAATTTCTTCGTTATCCGAACTGAAGACGCGATCGCCTTCGAGCGTGCTCGAGGCCATGATGGATGGGCCTGGGCCGGCCGCGGTCTCACTGCCTTTGCCGACGATACGCGCGCCGGTCTGCGGGGAATCGGGGTTCATCGCCATGATGGGCTCCTGAAATGATCGAAGGTTGCGTGAAGCGTTCGCATCGCCCGCGCGACCCGGCGGTTTTACCCGCAGACCGCGCGGAGACGGTGCATCGATCATTCCGCAACCCGCGCGCCCGGGTCGACACGCCATGGCAGCGGGGCCAGCCGGAACGCCAATTGCGTGGGAGAGACGTTCGACGAGCCGAATCGAGAAGGAATCCATCATGAAACCGATTGCCTGGGACGCCTATAGCGAAGGACGCAAGGCGCCGCTGACCGCGAAGGCGGGGGAGGGTTACGCCGGTTCCGATTATGACCTCTCCACGGAATGGGGCTTGACGCACGAGCGCCTTGAAGCCGCGCAGCGGCGCCAGCGGGAGGGCGGTACGCGCTCCCGCGCGCTCGTGGTGAATGCTTCGTCGCGCAATGACTATACGTGCCCGGGAGAAATGCGAACCCGATCTCCACGGCAAGCATCCGGACGAAGCGAAGGCGCTTGAACTGGCGGGCTGGCGTTATCCTAAGCGTCTTGCGGGGAGTGCGTACGGCGCGATCGTGCATGGCGATGTGGCTGGCATCGAGGCACGCGCCGCGCGCTTGCCGACTGGCTCGACTGGATGGATCGCCGCGGGTATGGCGCGCATCGATCGTATGGGTTACTGCGAACCCTACGCGAGCTCGCATGACACGCTCGACGCCGACATGCGCTTCCGGGAGGAGGTGGCTGGGAAAGCGGTGGTCGCGCTCCGCGCAGGCAAGCTGCATTGCGCCGACGAAAGTATCGAGCCACCGCGTGCCAAATAAATCTGCTCAGCATTGCACAGCAATGTGCAGTTGTAGAAGCTACGTGCAAGCGCTGCAAGCTGTACGAATTGCAGCCCCACTGCGCCATATCGCGTGCATGCCCATTGTGCGTCTGGAGCTTGAAGCGAAAAAAGGAGAGACGATGTCGAATGCTGCGCCTCACGACATATGCGACGGCGCGCCGCGGCTGATCGTGGTTTCGCCACATCTGGACGATGCAGTACTCGGCTGCACAGGTCTGCTTGCGAGGTGCCCCGGTTCGATCGTTTGCACGGTGTTCGCGGGCGAGCCTGCCGCGCCGATGCATACGCAATGGGATGAAGCCGGCGGCTTTGCCGATGCGCACGAAGCCGTGCGTGCACGCAAGCGGGAGGACGAACGTGCGCTTGCACTGTGTGGCGCTACACCGATGTGGCTGGATTTTCTGGATGGACAGTATGGCGCGACGCCGGCTGTCGAAGACGTTGCGCGCACGTTGGCCGAGCAGTTTGCGCGTTTTGGCGCCTATTTGCCCGTGTGTCCGTTCGGCCTGTGGCATTCCGATCATCAACTCGTGGGCGCCGCGTGCCGTTTACTGCTGCAAACCGAGCGTCTTACACGATATATCGCCTATGAGGACGCTATTTACCGCGCAATGCCTGGTGTGCTCGACGTGGGCTTCCGGCGCCTCGAAGCAGAGCGCCTGCGGGTGAGCCCGATGAGTGCGCAGGCGTTCGGCCGGTATCCGGCTCGGCGGCTCGCGGCGATCAAGCGGCGTGCGGTGGGGGCGTACCCGAGCCAGGTGCGTGCATTCGGGCCGTTTCCACCGGATGTGGAGCGGGCCGAGCGTTACTGGCGGGTGGAGCGGCGGTCAAACAGCGGCGAGCGCGAGCCGTGAATTGACCTTGAGAGCGCAAGCGTCGTCGCGGTACGGCGGGCGCGGTTCGAACCTGCGAATCACGTTGGGCTGGAAGATGAGGCAATACGTGCTGCCGCCATACTGGAAGAAGCCGAGTTCTTCGCCCTTGTCCACATGCTGGCCTGGCAGCGCCACGATGCGGCAGGAAGAAACCTCGGCCATGCCGACAAACACGCAGGCCACGAGCCCAAGCGCCGCTTCATCGGCTTCGATCAGCATGACCGCGCGCGCCGCGACCGCCGTTGTGTAGCCCTGAGAATCGTTCAGGCCGCGTGCGTCGGTGCCCTCGGCCTCGATTTCTGAGTAGTAGGTGCCATCCACGTTGTACGCCTCGCGTACCGTCCCTGCGATGGGCGCGTGCCAGCGGTGGTAGTTGAACGCGCTCAGATAGCCCTGATACACGCTGCCGCACACGAAGCGTTCAGCCACGCTTCGTTCGGTGCCGGCCAGAATTTCGCGCAGCGAATACGGCTGCGCCTTGATCCAGAAGCGGTCGTGAAGTTGGCAACGGTCGCTCACGTCGTAGGGCGACGCTTCGCAGGCGTTGACGATCACGGCTGCGTTCGACGGGTCGTCGACGGGGCGCGCGCCTTCGCGCAGGCGCCGCGTGAAGAAGTCGTTCCAGGATGCGAAGCCCCAATAAGGCTGCGAGCGTTCGCATAGGTAGTCGTCCAGATGCATCGTCTCCTGCGCTCGCTCGCTGAACCAGCCGTGCGGCGCCTGCGTGGTCAGATGCGAGCGCGAATGCGGACCGCTCAGGAAACTGCACCAGTACGAGAGCACGTTGCGCAATTGCGTATTGAAGGCAGGGTCGCGAAACACGGCGTAGCCCGACGGCGTCAAGTGGCTCGAGCCTCAGCGGCCTGCTCGCGCGATCCAGTCGGGAAGCGCGCGCGAACGGTTCAAAAGACACCGCAAAAGGTGTTGCGGTGAAGCCGCAGAAACCCGCGATGGGAAATCCGCCGTCGCGGGCCGCGCGATCGTCTGCAGCGAAAAAGCCTCCACGTGTGCGCTCGCCGTCCGAGGCGGCTTCCCGGTGATCTGGCGGCAGTCGTAGCGTGTCTCATTGCCCGAAAAAATTGACATGCCCTTTTTCGTCTTCTTGCACTTCCTTCCTGACCAGTCTTCGAAGCTCCTGAAGTGCCTTCAGGCTGACTATCAGGTTTTCAAGTCATTTTTCAGAATCCTCGCGGGTGCGTAGGCTTTGGCCGATCGACTCAAGACGATGCTCCTGGTCCGCTATTCGTTGTTCGCAATCGCGTAACTTCGCGTCGATCATGGCATGTTCGTCTATCGGCCTTGTGTGCGCCATGGTGGCCCTCCCAGATTGCCGGGCGCTGTGTGCGGCGAACGCCACGACGCCAAGCCTGATCCTACGCCATGATGCCCAATCGCTGCAGGCTACCGAGCCGTGCTTCGCACATGGATCGGCATTGCGCAGTGCACAAGGCGGATGCGGATTGCCCGTGTTGCATAATCTGGTAGACGGCGGACTCGCGGCCGGGGAACATGCCGGTTCGTTTCGCCTGGTAACGACGGAACGCGCAATGGCCGCCTGCCTATGCGCTGCAAGGGCGCAGTCTTGAATTTTATCGGACGTCGACATCGACGAGGGGGGGCTGATGGAAGGCGACCAGTACCACGACATCGATTCTTTATGGCTGCGGTCCCTGGTCATGCGCGTTTCGGAATACGCAATCTTCAGGCTCACCGAGCTAGGGGAGGTTGCCAGCTGGAATCCTGGCGCCAGGCGTATCACTGGCTACGACCCTGCCGAAATCATCGGCCGGCAATTCTCCACCTTCTACACGGAGGAGGACCGGCGCAACGGCGTCCCGGAAGCCGGGCTTCATGCCGCGCGGGAGCACGGGCAATACGAAACCGAAGGCTGGCGGGTGCGTAAGGACGGCACGCGTTTCTGGGCCAGTGTCCTGATCACGTCGCTCCGCACGGTTGGCGGTACATTCATCGGCTACGGCAAGATCGTGCGTGACATGACCGACAAGCGCCGCGCTCATGAAGCTGTGACGGAAAGCGAGCGGCGATTCAGGCTGCTGGTGCAAGGCGTGGCCGACTACTCGATATTCATGTTGTCACCGGAAGGATATGTGACGAACTGGAACCTTGGAGCGGAACGCGTCAAGGGATATGAGGCGAGCGATATAATCGGCTCTCATTTCAGGCGGTTTTATACGGCCGAAGACGCGGCAGAGGGGCTGCCAGAGCGCAGCCTGGGCACCGCTGCGACAGAGGGGCGCTTCGAGACTGAGGGATGGCGGGTCAGGAAAGACGGCAGCAGGTTCTGGGCCAATGTCGTCATTGACGCGATACGCGACGAGGAAGGAAAGCTGATCGGCTTTGCCAAGATTACGCGCGATGTCACGGAACGCAAGACCGCTCAGGAAGAACTTGAAAAGGCGCGCGCGGCGCTGCTCCAGTCGCAGAAGATGGAGGCCCTCGGAAAGTTGACCGGCGGCGTCGCGCACGACTTCAACAATGTGCTGCAGGTGTTACGCGGTAACCTGGAACTGCTCGAAGGCCGGCATGGCCGCGATGTGTGGACGAGAGAGCGTCTTAACAAGGCAATTGACGCGGTCGAGCATGGGGCGAATCTGGCGTCGCAACTGCTCGCGTTCGGGCGCCGGCAGGCGTTGCAGCCAATCGTCGTGAACCTGGCCGTCATGTTGCGCAGCATGGACGACCTGATCAGGCGGGCCTTGGGCGAAGTCGTCGATGTGGAAACCGTCATCGCCGGCGGTCTGTGGAATACGCTGGTCGATCCGAACCACCTCGAGAACGTTGTATTGAACCTTGCGATCAACGCGCGCGACGCCATGCCGGAAGGCGGCAAGCTGACGCTCGAGCTGTCGAACGCAATGCTCGACGATCACTACCGTGCACTCGCCGCGGACGTTCGCGAGGGGCAATACGTGCTGCTCGCGATCACCGACACCGGAACGGGCATGCCCTCGGACGTACTTGAGCGAGCGTTCGAGCCTTTCTTTACAACCAAGCCGGAGGGGCAAGGCACCGGCCTGGGGCTGAGCATGGCGTATGGCTTCATCAAGCAGAGCGGTGGCCATATCAGGATCTACAGTGAGCCCGGGCACGGGACTACCGTCAAGATCTATCTGCCCCGCTCTCTGGAGAGCGCTGCGGATATTGAACCCGTGGAAAGCGTTGCGCCCACCGGCGGTTCCGAAACCATTCTTGTCGTCGAGGACGACCGGCGCGTCCAGACAACGGTGGTCGAGACACTAAGGCAATTGGGCTATACGGTACTGAAAGCCGACAATGCACAAAGCGCGCTTGTGATCCTGCAAAGCGGCGTGCATGTCGACCTTATGTTCACGGATGTTGTGATGCCCGGCAGAATGCGAAGCGTCGAACTCGCGAAACGCGCGACGCGTGCGCTGCCGCATCTGAAGGTTCTTTTTACCTCGGGATACACGCAGAACGCGATCGTGCATGGCGGCCGCCTTGACCCGGGCGTGCACCTGCTAAGCAAGCCCTACAGCCGCGAGCAGCTTGCCTCCAGGATCCGCCGGCTGCTTGGCCCGGCCCGCAATCAGGACACAGGCAACCCGTCGGTCGTGCAGTCGTTGGACCGGACGGTGCACGCGCCTGCCCAGGCGCCGGCGGACGTCCCGATTCTTATCGTGGACGACGACGACGGCTCGCGGGAGGCAGTGAGCGAATTGCTGTCCAGCCTGGGCTATGACGTGCAACAGGCCGGCAGCGCGGAACAGGCAATGCAAGTATTGATGGCGGGAAAAGCGGATGTGCTTCTCACGGATATCGTGCTTCCAGGACAGTCGGGCGTTGAACTCGCCCGGTCTGCGGTTGAGTGTCATCCGGGTATCAGGATCGTGTTCGCGTCCGGCGGTGAAGCCCCGTCTCCCGACGCGCTTGGATTCGACTTCGCTTCTCTTCGCAAGCCGTTCACTGCAGAACAGTTTCATTCGCTTATCGCAGCGATGCACGGACAGGCTAAGCGGAATGAAGACGAATAAGCCGATAGTTGTCCCAGCGATAACCCTGTAGCGATGGTTGTTCAACAACTGAAGCAACGGCGTCACCGAACTCGATTGAGTGGCTGACCATCATGCCGGCCAGAACACGCCGGCGTCCCGACTGCGCAAGCAATCCGTGTCTCTTTGCGGATGATATGAAGAAAGTGTCGCCCCTGATTAGATCGCACTGGTTCCTCGGGACGGGGCTACGCATGAACGTGCAGAGCGTTCGCGCTCCATTCCTCGATCTCATCACCCCGCGCAGTGTAATCGCTGGACGTGGGCGGACCGCGAAAGCGATTCCCGGGTGGCTAGCGGGAAAGAGGGGAAGCAAAGCCCCTTCTCGACTCCATATGTAAATCGTACCGTGCGGACGTCAAATCTGGACGGCTGATCGGAAGAAATTGGGCAGGGAATAACCTGTTCGCATGCCGCTTGGTTTTGGCGTACACAGTAGAGGGTCGTGGATAGACTGAAGTTCAGTGCGCCAATGGCAGTTGGCTGACATACGCATTGGGCGTCCATTGCAGCACAGAGAGGGATGCCGGAAACGAAAGCAGAGGCGCTCGAAGCGGCATCTTGCGCATAGCTTCGCAGGAACCAGGAGAGACAAGAAAACCCGCCGCGTGAACTGCCACGTTGAGTACACGCGTTGTCACGTCGAGCGGAATTCGCTGAAGAGCGTGGGCACGGGGGCAGGCGGAGTGCATGCATGATCCCGCGGCGCTTGCAGTCACAACAGGCTGGTGATCGATGACGACCAGAATTGACCGGGCGTTTCCCGTTCTCGATGCATCGGCTGCCACAGTTGCGCCGGAGCCTGTTCGCGCGGCGCCTTCGATCTTTCATGAACGCTGGTGGCTCGATATCGCTACACAGGACAACTGGAAGCTTGCGATGGTGAAGCACAATGACGAGGTCATCGGCGAATTGCCGTATGCGATGCAGCGTACGCGACTGTGGCGTGTCTCGCACCTGCCGCCGCTCACGCGAACGCTCGGGCCGGTGATCAAGCCCGTGTCGGGCAGCGAGGCGCGCCAGTTGCATCATGAACTCGACGTCACCGGACAACTGATCGAACAATTGCCCGACTGCGATAGTTTTTTCCAGGTGCTGGATCCTCGCATTGACGATGCGCTCGCGTTCGCGCTGCACGGCTTTGCGGTATCGGCGCGCTACACGTTCCGCATTGACCCGCAGACAACACCCGACGAAGCATGGAAGCACCTCAACAGCAAGACGCGCAATGTGATCCGCAGCGCCTCGCGCGAATTGACGATCGTGCCCGACCTCACGCCCAGGGAATTTCTTGAGTTATACGAAGCGAATCTCGCGGCACGCTCGCGTGACAATGCTTTTGGGGATGCAGTCATGCGCGAACTCGTCAACGCGTTCGTCGAGCGCAAGGCCGGCATGCTGCTCGGCGCATATGATCAGGGCGGAAAGCCCGTCGCGGCAGTTGGTCTCGTGTGGGATCAACAGGCGATGTATTACCTGCTCTCGTCACGGTCGCAGGACGCGCATTGCGGCTCGATCAGCTTGCTGCTGTGGACGGGCATTGGCCGCGCGCTGGAGCGCAAGCTTACTTTTGACTTTGACGGCTTTTCGAGCCCCGATGCGTGTCACGACAATGGCGGGAGCGGTCGGATGAAAACCACTTTTTTTTCCAACGATGCGACGCTGGAACTGGCGCACATTACCACCATGGTCTCGCAACTCGAACAACTCGTTCAAAGCGAGATCACCTTCCCGAAGTCAACGGTCGTGACATTGCCGGCTTACTGGCGCGCACGCATCAAGGATATTGGCTCCGCCTCACTGGATATGCAGTCCCAGGTCCGGACGCTGCTGGCACGGCTCGATGCACTTGAAGCAGCGAATGAGCGCCACTAGCGTATTTGCGTTCTGTAAGCCTTGAGTCGTCGCCGCCATGGCAATGCGTTCGGGCGCCGAACACCAGTCGCGTGGCGAGAAAATCGATCCGTGTCCGTATTGCAGGGATGCCGATCTCCAATGCTTCACGGAGCGCACTATTAGCAGCATTAGAGACGATCAGGATTGCCAGGAAACGCATTGTCCCGTTCAGGCAGACCACCGGCGAAACAGCCGAAAGCACTCCGGGAGGTGGCCTTAGCCAAGACCGAAGGAGGGCGGGGGATGGGGTTGCCGGAGCGCGGTTGACGACCAACCGCTATCAAACAACGAGCAAGCCAGGCTACGCTTTGCCAGCCAGGCCGTCAAGCCGCGTCGGCTGCGCGAAGTCATTGGCAAGACAAGAGCGCGTCATGCTACTGTCGCCAGCCGACATGAGAATCGTCGGGCGACCACGCCCACAGCGGCGGGTCGGTGGCCAATTAGACGAAACGCGTGCATAATAGCTCCCACGCATTCTGAGCCAGAGACTTGCCGCGCATGCTCTGAGCTGCCGCACAGAGGCTGTCTTACCTCTGTCCCTATTCCGCTGTCGCGTCCATCGTGACTACATTACGCGCCATCCGCCTTGGTAGGGGTGGCGCAGCCCTCCCGGACGGCACGCGCCGTTCGTTGAAGCGTCTGTATTCCAGTTCACGTGCAGCGAGCACGCCTTTTCACAGTCGCGTTTATCCAGATCATCGCCTCAGCATCGCATTGGCAATGGCCGTTGCAATGCCCCTGCGTCCTTTGCCTTGAAGTCGCGCTGGCGACGCTTTGCCCCTATTTGCTCAGGAGAATTGATTGGCAAAAGAAGAGCTTCTCGAACTCGATGGAATTGTCGACGAAGTGTTGCCCGACAGTCGCTACCGTGTCACGCTGGACAATGGCGTGATCGTAGGGGCGTACGCTTCTGGCCGCATGCGGAAGAACCGCATTCGCATCCTGGCCGGTGATCGGGTCACGCTTGAGCTCTCGCTCTACGATCTCACCAAAGGACGCATCAATTTCCGACACAAGGACGAGCGAAGCGGCGCCCCGACGCGCAGCAGCACTTTCCGTCGTCACTGAACGGGAGCAACGCAAGGGCGCCAACTACCCGCCGTTCCAGGACCTGACTGCCCGCTGTCGACAGGCCGCATGAGTCCGGCAGCATGCAGGTTGCAAGTCTGAAACTTTCGCTGTACAAACGGCTGGAGGGGCGTAGCATGAAAACATCAGTTGACCTGCGACCGATCCCAGCCCGCCTCCTGTACCCTTCCTCAGGGATCGAGCCGCTCCCCTCCATCGCAGACCACGAAACGCGATCGACCGCCGTCCGGATGTCGAGGCTGTCGCGTGCGCCCTTATTCTCTTTTGCCGCAAACCGTGCGGCCAGAAGGTGACTCCATGACTGTTGCTACCCGTCTCTACCGTGGACTCGAAATATGTCCCCTGGTTTATCCACACAGACCAACCGCGTCCGGATCCGGTCATAACTACGACGAGGGGTTTGACGCTGCCGTACGAATCCTGGAGCCGCAGGAGCCCGACGGCACTCAACGGAGCCGGGTGTTTGGCGTCGTAGCCAGTCGGCCGTTTATCAATTCGGGTGATGCGCGTCGTGCATCGATCGAATACGCAGAGCGCCTCATCGATACCTGTACGCCGGGTGCGACTTTCCTCGATATGACGTCCTGAACGTTTTTCTCTTCGTGCAGCCGTTCTTCCCCACTGGAACAATGGCTTTCCGGAATCGCCGGAGGTTCGCCATGAACAGAGTCGACCTGCTCAGACGCATTCAGGTCCGCGGCCGCGAGATTGTCGATGAATACCTACCCTCGGATGCGAACGTCGACCTGGATAACCTGATAGGCGATCACCGCCATGAGGTCGACGCGGACGCGTACCGGATGTTCGTCTCGGTGCGTGCACTGTTACACGACAGTGGTATGTCGAGTTGCGAGTCGGACTGCGAGGCGGGGCAGATCATGGCCCTTCTCAACGGTCGCACAGCTTGACGATGACGACGTACGTTGCGGCACAAGAATGCCGCATATTGATTGAGAAGGTGAAAACATGCGTTCCGATTCAACCCGATTCCGGATCGACCCAACACCCCGTCGGGCGGACGGCGAATACATAGCGCATGCGCGCATCAGCACCAGCCGTTCGGATGGCATCGAACATGACGTTCACCTCAGTGGAGACCTCGCTGGATTCGACGCGCGTGAGGATGCGATCGCCTACGCGACGAACTGGGCACAGCAGTGGCTGGACACCCGCTTCGGGTAGAAGCGCGAGGGCGCCGCGGTCGGGCATGTGGTCGGATCTGCTTGTGTTGGATGACGGCATCGTCCCCGCCGGGCCGATCGGCCTTCTCCTGTGTCGGACGGAAACGGCGCGGCCCGATCGCGGAACAATGTCCGCCATCACGAGACTGACTTCACGGGATTTGATGGGAGGCCTATGGAAACGCGGCTCGATACATTCAACGGTTGGCAAATGAAAGCAACAGTTGCAAGCAGACTTACCCCGGCTGGGGAAGCCAGGTACTTCGTCGTAGAGCCACCCACATACATGGAATCTTCGGCAGGCGTGCCGAAAATGCCCGAGAACACCAGATGCATCGAGGGTTCATTCGACGATCCTGACGATGCGTTCCGCGCTGCTTTTGATGCCTGCAAACGTGCGATCGAGCATGCGGAAAGTGCGCGAAACGTGTGAAAGTCCGATTAACCGAATTCCCGTATCATTTTCGCGGGGCTTCCATGCATCGAGTATTCTCGCATCGTGGTTTTGAAATTCATGTGAGGCTGACGGAGGTTTCTCCGGGCCTGTACGACGCGGTTTTTCAGATCAAGGGCGGTGATAATGTCGAGGTGATTGACGAGCTTGGCGCCGAAACAAAGCTTCGTAGAGGGCCCTTTGGCCGGGAAAAGGCGTTTCTGAACGCGCAGGAAGCGGGTCAAGCGGCTATCGATGCCGTTATCGGCGAAGACGAGTCGTAAAACCACCGGCATTGCGTCGGAAACGGTGACTGCGCCTGATTAAGAATTGCCGCGCCGGAACGCTCACAGGGAGACCAGAAGCCTCAACTGGTGTGTGCTTTCCGCCCCATCTATCAGGGAATAGGCACGAACTGACGTACGTTCGAGGACCGAGAGGGATTCCGCGGCCGAAAAATCATCCCATGCATCATCGGAGATCGAGGTCGCTGAGCCTCGGGCTTTTGCGAAAGCTTGAAGGAGTGAGCTCGCTTCGCGACGCAGGATGAGGCGGTCGATATCGAGCACATAAGGTGGCCAGCCGGCGCGCAGGACCAGGTAGTGGGGAACGGCATGGCGATCAACTAGCATGTCGGCGTTTCCGTTGGGGGTGTTCACGGGTTTCTACCGTTCCGTACACTCGACTCTCAGCGATTCGGCTTGTATGGTACCGCCTGCCGCTCGCTTGAGCAATTGCGCCGAGCATCAGGCTGTCTGCTCCGAGCTGGTTCCAGTTTCTTCACTACAATTTCTGACTGGTCGAAGTGAAAAGCGGGTCCATGCTATCACTGTCAATCGGCCGAAAGTGCTTTGGCTTTGATTTGCGCATGTTCGCCAGATGCGACTTTGCTTGATATGAAGTCCTGAATATTTTTCTCTTCGCCGGAACGTCGATATGAAGTGGAGCAGTGGCTAGCCCCGGGTATCGATCCATTCGCATCCCCAATTGATCTGAAAAGCCGAGGGCTTCCATTTCGGTGGCGAAATATCCTGGCGAATAAAACTCGTAACGCGAACGTTCTTCGCGATTGGCGGGGCGTGTGAGTGTGAGGTTTGAAGAAAAGCAACCGTCGGGAATACGGTGAGCCGGGGGAGATCGCCAGATGGCTCCCGTTTTGAGAGTGTCGGCGTGCCGCCGTCATGACGGCGGCACGCACAGATGACTTACAGCGGGGTGATGTTGGATGCCTGCATGCCCTTGGGGCCGCGCTTCGTCTCGTAGCTGACCTTCTGGCCTTCTGCGAGGGTCTTGAACCCGTCGCCGCGAATTTCCGAGAAATGCGCGAACAGGTCGTCGCCACCTGCGTCGGGCGTGATAAATCCAAAACCTTTGCTGTCGTTAAACCACTTTACGGTACCGGTGTCCATGGAATTCTCCTGAATATGAACAGATGTAGGCGCGCTCCAGACGGGCGCGGGGAAAAAGGATCAAGGAGGGGAGAGGACAACGAATACCGCAGGATGCGGTCAATGATGAGCAGCAATCGCGCTTCTTGAAGACTTCAACACTTCAGATTATCCTGGAAAACGCTGGAAGTCAACATGTTTCCGTTGTTGCTGCCGTCGGCCGCTTTAGCCAGGCTTGCCCTGTACGTAATGTTCCCCCGTTTCGCCGCTATCCCGCGACGTGGAAAATCGGTGTTTCATGTTGCATCGCACAACAGAATCGGGTATTATTTAGGATTCCCCAAGCTTCGCGCGCCGGATCTCTCCGGGGTATCCCAGCCTCGATTGCCCATCCGCCATTCCACGATTCCGTTTGCACCCCGACAGTTAAGTTCATCTGCGGTCCTGCCTGCGCCGATCGTCAGCCAACCTGTCGAGGAGAACGTATTGGCCAATCCCGTTCGTGACGATTTAGCACCCCGCGTGATCGCGGTTCTGCCAAAGGCCACCCGCCGCGGGACAAGAGGCAAGCCCCGGGCCGTCGACGCACCGCTCGACATCGAAACAATTGCCCGACAGGATGACGAGCGGCAACGGCAGATGCGCGCACTGATCGCGCTGGGCCGTGAACGCGGCTATCTCACGCACGTGGACATCAACGACCACCTGGCTGACGACTTTACGCAAACTGCAGCAATGGAGGCGATCGTCAGCACGTTCAGCGAAATGGGCGTGGCGGTGTACGAGCAGGTACCGGACGCGGCAACGCTCCTGTTAAGCGGCGCCACCCTCGCCGTATCGTCTGACGATGAGGCGAACGAGGAAGCGGAAGCCACACTGTCAACTATCGATTCCGAATTCGGCCGCACGACGGATCCTGTGCGGATGTACATGCGGGAGATGGGCGCCAGGGAACTGCTGACCCGAGCCCGCGAAATCGAGATCGCGAAACGCATCGAATACGGCCTGCAGGACATGATTCAGGCGATCGCCGCATGTCCGTCGGTCGTGGCCACCATTCTTGCCGATGTGGACCGCATCATTGCCGGCGAACTGCGTATCGACGAACTGGTCGCTGGCATTTGCGACGATGTGAACGCAAGTGCATTGACGGTGGACTCCGAAGCAAATGAGCCGGAAGCATCCGCTCGCAGCGATGACCCCGGCGGTGACGACGTCGGGCCGGAGGCTGAGGATCCGGAGATGGCGAACGCAGCCCGTCTCGAGGAACTCACGAACGACAGTCTTGCGGTTTTCGCTCGTGTGCGGGCACTGTTCGCGGAGATGCCGAATGTGCCTGCTAGCGGCAAGGCCCGTGTCGCAGCCGTTGCGCGGGTGCGCGCGCAGATTCAGCGCGAACTGGGAACAATCCGCTTTACGCCCAGAACCATTGATCGTTTGTGTGCCAGTGTGCACGAACGGGTTGCGGAGGTTCGTGCGATTGAGCGCAGCATCCTCGAGATCGCGGTAGTCCGTTGTGGCATGTCACGTGAGTTGTTCGTCGAGTCGTTCCCGGGCCACGAAACGGACCTTCGATGGACCAGCCGCATGGCGGCGACGTCACAGCAGTTTGGCGCGGCGTTTGAGCGGCATCTCCCGGCCATTCAGGCCGGTCAGCAGAAACTCGCGGACATCGAGGCGGGGGTTTCGCTGCCGCTGCAGCAGCTCAAGGAGGTCAGCCGCACGATGCGTGCCGCGGAGTCGAAAATGCGGGAGGCCAAACGGGAGATGATCGAAGCGAATCTTCGTCTCGTCATCTCGATTGCCAAAAAATACGTCAATCGCGGCATGCCGTTTCTGGATCTCATCCAGGAAGGCAATATCGGTCTGATGAAGGCAGTAGACAAGTTCGAATACCGGCGCGGCTGGAAATTCTCGACATATGCCACATGGTGGGTCCGGCAGGCTGTCACGCGTGCGCTTGCCGATCAGGCGCGAACCATTCGCCTGCCGGTGCACGTGATCGAGACGATCAACAAGCTCAACCGCATTTCGCGCGAAATCCTGCAACAGACGGGACAGGAGGCGCATCCCGCCGTCCTTGCCGTGCGCATGGAGATGTCCGAGGATCGAGTGCGCGGCTTCCTCAAGGCCGCGAGGCAACCTTTGTCGCTTGAAATTCCGGTGGGCGACGATGCGGACGCGACGCTAGGCGACTTGATCGAGGACGTCTCTGGGGGTTCACCGGCTGAGGCAGCAATTCACGCGAACATGCGCACCGCGATCGATGAGGTGCTCAACGGACTGTCGCCACGGGAGGCCAAGGTCCTGCGGATGCGTTTCGGGCTCGATACAACCTCCGACCACACGCTTGGAGAGGTCGGCGAGCAGTTCAACGTGAGCCGCGAGCGAATCCGGCAGATCGAGAGCCAGGCGATGCGCACGCTGAGGAATCCCCGTAATGCTGACAAGTTGAGGCCCTTTCTCGAAGGCTGAGTCAGGCATCAAATGTCCAAATGCGCGAGCGCGCGCCGTACGCAGACGGGAGCGTTTCTTGCGCACCTCGTGACCCGCCATGGTGCTCGGAGCAGGTTCATCGGCGCCGAGCCTGCCCGACAAATGTTCATCCCATTTCCCGAGCGCCGGGTGCCGATGGTGTGGCACGCGGGGGCGCTCCTCCCCGCTGCACGCCGCAGCGAAAACGGAGAATTCCATGACTCAGTCTTTGTCTGCGGAACAGGGGGCCGGTTGGGAGAAAACGCTGGTGGCCCGCGTATGCGAATACGGCATCTTTCGTCTGACAGAAGCGGGCGTCATCGCCAGTTGGAACCCGGGCGCGGCGCGCATCAAGGGATACAGCGCTCAGGAGATCATTGGTCAGCACTTTTCCGTCTTCTATTTGCCGGAAGACCGGGAAGCGGGCGTCCCCGACGCGGTGCTGCAGACCGCGCGCGAGTATGGCCATTGCGAGACCGAGGGATGGCGCCTGCGCAAGGACGGTACGCGTTTCTGGGCCAGTGTCGCGATTACACCGCTTGCGGGGGACGACGGAAGGGTGACCGGTTTCGCGAAGATCGTCCGGGATGTGACGGACAAGCGGCTTGCCCACGAGGCGGTGCTTGAAAGCGAACGCAAGTTCAGACTGCTGGTGCAGGGCGTGACGGACTACGCTCTGTTCATGCTCTCGCCGGAAGGCATTGTGACGAACTGGAATCTCGGCGCCACCCGTATCAAGGGATATGAAGCGAACGAGATCATTGGATCGCATTTCCGCCGGTTCTATACGCCGGAGGATGCCGCTAACGGTCTGCCCGAACGGGGCCTTGAGACAGCGGCGCGCGAAGGGCGCTTCGAAATGGAGGGATGGCGGGTAAGGAAGGATGGGAGCCGGTTCTGGGCCAATGTCGTCATTGATGCGATACGTGACGAGGATGGCAAGCTGATGGGCTTCGCAAAGATCACACGCGACGTGAGCGAGCGCAAGGCCGCCGAGGAACAGCTTGAAAAGGTAAGGGGGGCTCTGCTCCAGGCTCAGAAGATGGAGGCCATTGGCAAGCTCACCGGCGGCGTCGCTCACGATTTCAACAATGTTCTGCAGGTACTCCGGGGCAATCTCGAACTGCTGGAACGTCGTCACGGGCGCGACAGCTGGTCGCGCGAACGCCTCGAAAAAGCCATCGATGCCGTCGAGCAAGGCGCGAACCTCGCCTCGCAGCTCCTCGCCTTTGGACGCCGCCAGGCTCTGCAGCCGGCAGTGGTCAATCTTGCGGTGATGCTGCGGAACATGGACGATCTGTTACGGCGAGCAATCGGTGAGACGATCCATGTGGAAACCGTCGTCGGCGGTGGGCTCTGGAACACACTCGTCGATCCGAATCATCTGGAAAACGTAGTCCTGAATCTGGCGATCAACAGCCGCGATGCCATGCCGCGCGGCGGGAAACTGACGCTGGAGGTCTCGAATGCGACGCTGGACGGTCACTACAAAGCCCTGCCGGAGGACGTGCGCGAGGGACAATATGTACTGCTGGCCATATCTGACACCGGCACTGGCATGCCGCGGGAGGTGCTCGAAAGGGCATTTGAGCCGTATTTCAGTACGAAACCGGAGGGCGAGGGGACAGGGCTTGGACTGAGCATGGCCTACGGCTTTGTGAAGCAGAGCGGCGGGCATATGCGCATCTACAGTGAGGTTAATCACGGTACAACTGTCAAGATTTACCTTCCGAGGTCGACGGAAGAGGTCATCGAAACTGAGGCGCCGCATGCTCCGATGATCGCGGGCGGCTCGGAGAGCATCCTCGTGGTCGAAGATGACCGGCGGGTGCAATCGACTGTTGTCGAGACGCTTGGGGAACTCGGCTATACGGTGCTGAAAGCGGACGACGCCAAAGGTGCGATGGCCATCGTCAAAAGCGGGATAAAGATAGACCTCCTGTTCTCCGACGTGGTGATGCCGGGTCCGATGCGTAGCACGGAAATGGCGAAACTGGCTACGCGAGCCATTCCGGACCTGAAGGTGCTGTTCACGTCAGGCTACACGCAGAATGCGATCGTCCATGGCGGCCGGCTTGACCCCGGGGTGCATCTGCTCAGCAAGCCCTACAGCCGTGAGCAGCTCGCCACAAAAATCCGGCAGATGCTGGGTAGAAAAAAGGAACGCCCTGCAGGAGGGCGGCAGGCGAGCCATTTCGATGAAAAGCCGACAGTCTCGACACATCCGCTGTCCCTGCTCATCGTCGATGACGAACCGGCTTCCCGCGAGGCAGTTAGCGAACTGCTTTCCGCAATGGGCTACGACGTGCAGCAGGCATCCGACGCTCAGGAGGCCCTACGAATCCTGAGCGAGAAAAAGAAGCATCTTCTCATCACCGACATATGCCTTCGCGGCAGCTCCGGGATCGAACTTGCCAGAGCGGCACTGCAGCGGGTTCCGGATCTGCGTGTCGTGCTCGCCTCGGGCGCTGAGCTATCGCGTCCTGGTGACCTTGATTTCGAATACGGTTTTTTGCGCAAGCCGTTTTCACTTGTCGAATTGCGACGGCTCATTGAAGCGGTTGCTCCCCCGATCGGTGGAGAGGATGAGTGAAGGCTATCGTTTTCTCGACGCCAGGCGATGACACAGCTCCCACACGGCGTACACGCCTGTGAGGATACCCATAATGAGCGCCGCTACGGCGAACCATTGACTGAAGCGACCTCCTGCGCCGGGACTGAGGGCTGGAACCTCAGTCAAGGCCTCGCTGCCGTGAGGTCTGGCTGGGCGGGAGAACGCGTCCGGCCCCGGAGGAGCGCGCCGGGGCGCGCGGGGGCGTGGCCGGGTAATCAAGTGGCAGTTATCCGGGAAGGCGCCGAAATATCCTGCCGCGGGTTGTGGAACGGGTCGCGGCCGATCATACTTGTCGTTGATTCGTTCCGCATTCTGGCTGCACGTGACCCGCGTGTGTTGCTGCCAGCGAAACTTCAAGCTCATGGTACCGGCTTCCATTCGATGTGAAGGCGCGACTGCTTATCCTCCCCGAACCGCAGTTCCCAACGTAGGCCGTCGTCTCTCGCGGACGGGCGGCGGCGCGGCGTCGATCGCGGCCCAGGGGATGTCACTGAAGTTATCCAATAACAGATAGGGGTTCCACCCTGTCGGGTCTCAAGCATCTGGCGAATAGTGATCCGGCGGCCTTCGCGTCTGCTGTTCGTGCAGTGATTTGAGAGCGCTGTATGGAGCGGATGGTGCGGGACACGACTCTTGAAGGTTTCGATTCTGCAAGAGGAGCCTGCACGGCGAGCTTGCGCGGCTGAAGCCCCGCTTCGAGGTAGCCGCAAGTCGCAGGAGGACAACGATGATCACGTTGACACGTAGATATTTCGTGTGCCTGAACGGACACGAGGGCGAAGAGGTGACGTCCGAAGACGATCAACCCGACTCGCCGCAGTGGGAGTCGAATCGCACGTCCGGACTCGTGGACAACGGCACGGACTCGAACGGATTCGCGTGCTATCGATGCAAGACATGCGGCGAGCCCATGTCCGAAGCCGGGAGGCATTAGCCTATGGAAAACCTGACATGTAGTTCGACGTTCCGCATGGACTTGCGTGATCGACTACTCGATTGAAATTTGGGAAACGGTGACCTTCTGACGCGATGCCGGCCTGGCATCGCGTCCTGTTCGGTGTTCCCCGCCTGCATATGCCTCCAGATAATGATTCCCGCCGTCTGCGTGAATGCAGCGGCGAGTTCAAGATCGATCTGTGAGGGTTCGCGTGGCTCCCCGAAATACATGGCGAGCGAGCCGACAGGCGGGCTCCGCAGCTCTCCGCTCCATGATGTTGGCGAGAACGTTCGCACGACGCTGTCGTGCCTGGCGGTTTGGGTTGCCGCGGAACGATATTTGCTACGTGCTGGCGTCTGGACCAGGGGGCCGGAATTGCCAACTGTACTTCTCGTGGACGACGACCCGCGGCTGCTCGATGCGATGTCCGCGCTTGTCGAGTCCGAGGGCTTCGATGTCTTGAAAGCGCTCGATGGAGCGGAGGCGCTGCGCCTCGCCCGCATCCAGCGGCCGGCGATTGTCGTGACGGACTACATGATGCCGGTGATGAGAGGCGATGCCCTGGTGTCTGCGCTGGCGGGAGAACCGGGGCTTGCGGACCTGCCGGTCGTGCTGTGCTCGGCGGTAGCTGCACCGCCCGGGAGCCTGGCGGTAGCCGCGTTTCTGCGCAAGCCGTTCGCTGCCGCGCAGCTGCTCGAACTGCTGCGCCAGCACACCGCACGAAGCTGAAGAAGGGCATCGCGGCATTCCGCGATTGCAAACGTGGCATAGGCACGGTATCAGCGTCCGCAAGTCGCGAAGTGCCAAAGACTTCGTACGCGGGCACGCGCAGGGTATCCGGACAGCTTTCGCTTCAGGAACGGTCTATGCGCGCATTAGAAGTTCATCTGGCGGCGACGAAGGTGCGCGGGGATGATTACGACACGTGCAGACATTGCAGACGGGGATCCCCGAGCGCAGATTCGCGGCCGCCGCGCGACGGCGCTGATCCAGTACGCGCGCAAGCCGATCCGTCTGCTCTTGCGTTATGTCCGGGCACATCCGTACGGCCATCTGTTGATCCTGTCGAGCATCGTGGCGGCCGTTGCCTGTTCACTAGGGGCCCAGTTCGCGACGAAGAATCTTATCGACGCGCTACCTGCGGGTCACGCGCATCCCGCTCGCGTAGTGGAGGCATTCCTTATCATCGTCGCCCTCCTGTTCGCAGATAACCTGTTCTGGCGTCTTGCAGGTCTGGCCAGTGTGCGGACCTTCGTTGCGGTAACGGGGGAAGTGCGCCGCGAACTGTTCGGATACCTCACCGGCCATTCGCCCGCCTACTTTTCGAACGTGCAGCCGGGAACGCTGGCAAGCCGGATCTCGGCGACCGCCAACGCCATCTTCACGATCGAAAATACGTCGGCGTGGAGCGCTATTCCGACGTTCCTGTCCGTATTGGGATCCGTTGTGCTGATCGGCTGGGTGAGCAAAGGGATGGCTTTCGCCCTCGTTGGAATTTCCGTGTGCATGACTGCGCTCCTCTTCTGGCTCGCCAGAATGGGAGGGGAGCGTCATTTGCAATTTGCTTCACGGGCAGCGTCCGTCGACGGTGAACTGGTCGACCTCATCGGCAATATGTCGACGATCCGGTCATTTGACGCGACAGCACGCGAATGCCTGCGCTTCGGCAACTTTCTCGACAACGAGATCCATTCACGTCAATCGTCATTGCGCCACCTCGAAAAGCTCCGACTGGTGCACGCCATCATGACGGTGCTGCTGTCATGTTTGCTGCTGGGGTGGGTCGTCTGGCTTTGGACCCAGGAGCGGGCCACCACTGGCGACGTCGTGCTGGTGAGTTCGCTAGGCTTCGCCATTCTGCACGGCACGCGAGATCTTGCCGTGGCGCTTGTGGATATGACCCAGCACGTCGCCCGGCTTGCGGAGGCCGCGCAATCCTTGCTCATACCGCGGGAAATGGAGCAAAGGATGGGCGTGCCCGACTTGCAGATTCGCGACGCGAATATCGATTTTGAAAATATCTCGTTCTCGTATCCCGGACGACGTCGTGTGCTGGATCACTTCAGCCTTCACATCGACGCCGGACAACGCGTTGGCCTGGTCGGATCGTCCGGTGCCGGTAAAAGCACGGTATTCGCGCTGCTGCTTCGCTGGTTTGACCCACCAGCAGGCGCCGGCGCGGTATGCATATCCGGGCAGCGGTTATCCGATGTGAGCCTGAAGAGCCTGCACGACTCAGTGAGTATCGTCCCGCAGGATATTTCGCTGTTCAACCGTTCGCTGTTCGATAACCTGCGCTATGGGCGGCCTGAGGCGACAGAAGAGCAGGTACTGAAGGCCTGCGAGCTTGCCGGCTGTCTCGATTTGATCCGGTCGTTGCCGGATGGCTTGAACGCCGTCGTGGGCGAGCGTGGAGCGCGTCTTTCGGGCGGACAGCGGCAGCGAATCGCGATTGCACGCGCCTTCCTGAAAAATGCACCGATTCTGTTACTCGATGAGGCGACGTCCGCACTCGATAGCGCGTCGGAAGCTGTCGTCCAGGCTGCGTTGGACAAGCTAATGAAGGGCCGTACGGTTGTTGCCATCGCTCACCGGTTGTCGACATTGCAGAACTTCGACCGCATTGTTGTGATCCAGCACGGGCGGCTGGTCGACGATGGGACGCCACGGGAGCTTTCGCTTCGGCCCGGAATCTATCGCGATGTCCTGCTTCATCAGGAACGGCGCGCCGCGGTAATGCAAGCCTGACACGCAGGAAGAGCGGTAACGGTGGGAGAGCGGGCCGATGCCTCCAGATGCACTTTGACCGCTGACGAGTTCACTCGCTCACACTCGGTGGCGCTGACGCTTCGCGTATGTGCGACGCGTGCTCGATATATGGTTTGCCCAAGCTGCCCAGTGTTAAATGTGGTCGCAAACCCCGGAAAACGGTGCAAATTGACTTCCTCGGACTAGCATCGCCACCGGGAATACGCCGATTTGCGCACGTGAAATGTTCGTGCTAGTTTTTCATGAAATTTAACATGAAAAATTTCACAGACACTCATGTTCGCCGAATCGACTTGTCATATCGAAAGCTATTACGCACGTCACTACGCCCAGCGCGGCGCGCTGCCCGAGCGCCCTGCGCTGGCGGGCGATTATCACGCAGATGTGCTGGTCGTGGGCGCGGGCTTCAGCGGTCTGCACACGGCGTTGCGGCTCGCGCTGGCCGGTCGCCGCGTCGCGGTCGTCGAGGCGAGCCGCGTGGCCTGGGCCGCCTCGGGGCGCAATGGCGGTCAGGCTCTGCTCGGCTGGTCGTGCGACATGCCGCCGTTCGAGCAGGCGCTGGGTCTGGCGGGCGCGCGGGAGTTGTGGGACAGCATGCGCTGGGCCGCCGTCGAAGTGCGCGAGTTGCCCGCGCGGCATGGCTTCGACATCGACTACCGGCCAGGCAGCCTGTGGGCGGCGGTCCGGCGCTCGCGTGTCGCCAAGCTCGAAGCCGCGCGCGACGAGGCCGCGCAGAAGTGGGGCTACGATCGCCTGCGCGTCATTGCCGAGCCGGAGATGCCGGAGTGGATCGGCAGCCGCCGTTATCGCGCGGCGCTCTACGATCCCGAGGCGGGGCATCTCGACCCGCTCAAGCTGGCGCTCGGCCTCGCCGACGCCATCGAGCGCGCGGGCGGCGCCATCTTCGAGCAAAGCCGCGTACTCGCGTACCGCGAAACGCCGGGCGGCTACGTGGCGAGCACGCGGGAAGGCACGGTGCGCGCCGGCACGCTG
Organism: Paraburkholderia sp. CNPSo 3076; assembly: GCF_026343935.1. NCBI lineage: Bacteria > Pseudomonadati > Pseudomonadota > Betaproteobacteria > Burkholderiales > Burkholderiaceae > Paraburkholderia > Paraburkholderia sp. CNPSo 3076. The sequence goes on from NZ_JAPMAL010000036.1 coordinate 73,373, forward strand.
GTGCTCGCCTGCAATGCCTACATCGACCGGCTCGATAGCGATCTGGCTAGCCGTGTGCTGCCCGTGGGCACCTGGCAGATCGCCACGCGCAGGCTCGACCCTGCGCTTGCCCGTTTGCTGCTGCCGCGCAACAGTTGCGTGATCGACAATCAGTTCGTGCCGGACTACTTTCGCCTGAGCCCCGACGATCGCCTGCTCTTTGGCGGCGCGTGCACGTATCTCGGCGGCATCCCGAAGGACATAGGCGCCGCGATCCGCCCGAGTCTCGAGCGCGCATTTCCGCAGTTGCGCGGCATCGAATTCGAATACGCGTGGGGCGGTCATATCGACATCAGCATCCACCGCACGCCCGACGTCGGTCACGCACGCGATCGGTACTGGCTGCAGGGTTTTTCCGGGCACGGCATCCTGCCGACGCTCGCGGCGGCGCGCGCCGTTGCCGACGCCATCCTCGGCGAGCCGCACTTGCTCTCGCTCTATGAGCGCATTCATAATCCGCGCTTTCCGGGCGGCGAGCGCTTCGCTGCGCCGCTCGAGGCGCTCGGCAAGCTGTGGTATCGCCTGCGCGACGTCGTGTGACAGAGAGAATCGCATGGACCAGCAGGACGAAATCGAAGGCCTCGCGATCCTCATTCGGGATCTGCGCAAGCACAAAAAGGTGACGCTCGCGGAACTTGCGCAAAAGATCGGCCGCTCGGTGGGCTTTCTTTCGCAGGTCGAGCGGGGCCTTTCGCGGCCCACGGTGGCGGATCTCACGGCCATCGGCGAGGCGCTGCAGACGCCTACCACGTACTTCTATAGCGTGAGCATGCCGCGCGAACTGCCGTGGGTCACGCGGCCAGGCGAGCGGCGCACGCTCTACTATGGCGGCGGCATTACGGACGTGCTCGTTTCGCCCAGCATGTCGTCGGGTTTCTCGATGCTGGAGAGCCGGCTCGAGCCTGGCGCGACGAGCGGCGAGCGCCCCGTGGACGACAGCGACGAGCAGGGCGGCTTCGTGCTCGAGGGTGAGCTGACGATCTGGGTGGAGGACAGCGACGAGCCCGTGACGCTGCGGGCCAACGACAGCTTCCAGGTGCCGGCGCGTTGCCGCTTTCGCTACGCCAATCTCGCCGATGCGCCCGCGCGTGTGCTATGGGTTTTCACCTGAGCCTCGGTAATCAGCATCACTGATCAATCTATTGGCTGACGACGCGATTTCCTTTTGCGCAGACGCCACCAAAGGCGCAAGGTGTTCATGCGGCCTTACGTTGCGCAACTGAATGACAGGATGCGATTTTGGCCCGCGGCTATCCCCACTCTCGATGACAGCTCCGAAGCTGCGCGACGATCCGCTCGAGCCAGCCCGGCTGGCTCGCCGGATGCCGCACGGGCGGCGTCCCCGAGGGTGACTGCAGGCCGGCGACTGTCCCGGCGAGACATTTTTTTCAGGCTTCGTCAAAAACGGAAATATCGCCGATTTTCGTTGTGCCTCAGCGGTCATCGGCACGAATCGTTCCTGTATAAACCCGCCTGAAACTGCCGCAATGTCGTTTTTGTGCATTTTTGCCAATTTTTAACGTGCTTTTGTCTACACACTGACTCCGTGTTGTGCTATTGATTCGGCTTTCGCCGTCATGCGCGTGGTCCGCAAAACACGTGCCGGGCGGGCGATCGGCGCGTTTCCATATGCAACGCGATTTGCCTGTTTCGCCCGCGTGAGGTAGGGTATGCAGGTTTTCTCAACTCAATACAGGTAGCAGATGAACAAACAGGAACTCATTGACGCAGTCGCCGCTAGCACGGGCGAGACCAAGGCAGCCACGGGCGCAGCCATCGACGCGATCCTTGACGTCGTCACGCGTGCAGTCACCTCGGGTGACTCCGTGCAACTCGTCGGCTTCGGCTCGTTCTCGACTGGCCAGCGTGCCGCCCGCGTGGGCCGCAACCCTGCCACGGGCGCGGAGATCCAGATTGCCGCCGCCAAGACGGTGAAGTTCACCGCTGGCAAGGCATTCAAGGACGCCGTCAACGCGTCGTGATGCCAGGTCCGCCGTCCTGGCGGACGCGCGCGTTGCCGGCTCGCTTGCTGGCGCGCGGCGCAGCATCACGCCAGTGCGGTGGCCCACACTCGGGCACGTGGCGTGACGCCGCTGGCCTGAGTGTGTGAAACGAGGGCGCAAGGCCCTCGGCAAGCCGCCATGCTCACATGCCGGCCGCTTTTTCTTCCCTGCTTTTCTTACGGTATCCGAAGCGTTTCCCGCGCTTCGAGCGTCAGCCATTACGCGCGGCGTCGGCCTCCAGCGACGTACGGCTCGTTTCGTTGCGGCGGCGCTTGGCCTCGTACATCGCCGCGTCCGCTTCACGCAGCATCGCTTCCACGCTTTCGCCTTCCTCGCAGCTCGCAAAGCCCATTGAAAAGCTCAGCTTCGGTCCGCCGTAAAATTGGTTGTTCAGCTCCACCAGTTTGGTGATGCTGTCCACCACGGTTTCCGCATCGCGCACGTCGGCGCCGGGCATCAGCACGGCGAATTCATCGCCGCCGATACGCGCGGCCTGATAGGGCTTCTGGATCGCTTTCGCGAGCACTTCACCGGCGCGGCGCAGCAACGCGTCGCCGGCCGCGTGGCCGAGCTGGTCGTTCACCGTCTTCAGGTTGTCCATGTCGACGACGATCGCGCTCACCGGGAACGGCCCCTTGCGATGCAGACGATTGAGTTCGTCCACATAGAACGAGCGGTTCTTGAGCTTCGTGAGCACGTCGTGCTTGCCCAGGAATTCGAGGTAGGCCTCGGCTTTCTTGCGCGCCGTGATGTCGGTGAGCGCGAGCAGCACGAGATCCCACTGCGCATCGTGGCCCGGGAACACGGAAAACTGCAGGTGCACGTTGACTTCGCTGCCGTCGAGCGCGTAGTTCACCACCTCGCGCTGCTGAAAGAGGCGGCCTTCCCAGAGATCGAGCAACTGCTCGCGGAAGTGCGGGCGCATTTCGTCGCGGAACACCTCGGGCAGGCGCGCGAGCAGCGTGGCTTTGTCTGGTGCGCGAAACATGCCCAGGGTGTAGTGGTTCACGTCGAGCACCTGGATTTCGCTCATGCAGCGTTCGACGAATTCGGGATGTACGTCGGTGAAGGTGCGAAAGTCGACGATGCCCTGCTCGCGGACCTCGTTGAGCAGCTCGCGAATGGCGGAGAAGTTTTCGACCCACAGTGAAACCGGCGAGTGTTCGAAAACGCCGAGCGCGTATTGCTCGCTCGCGGCCGCCCGATGGCGCGCTTCTTCGAGCGCCGAGACGTCTTCGATCGCCACGAGCACGCGGCTCCAGTCGGCTTCGTGGCCCGGCAGGATCACGCCACGCAAGAGGATGTCCATGCGCCGGCCGCGCAGCGTGTAGTTCACGCTCTTGCTCTCGAACGTGGTGTGGCCGGCCCACATCTGCTCGAGTTCGCCCACATGCGCCTGGAACATGTCGTCGCGCAGCACCTGCGGAAGATGCGCGGCGAGTTCTTCATAGTCGCGCGCGCCGTAGAGATCGAGCGTATGGCGGTTGACCTTGAGCACGCGGATGCAGGCCGAGCATTCGGCCACGCGGCGCGGATCGTCTTCGAGAAATTGGCGCAGGTTGGTCACGCCTTGTGCGCGCCAGCGATCGAAGAGCGCGCGCAGCTGACTATAGTCTTCGAGCCACAGCGAAGTGGGCGTCACGTCGAAGAAGTCGAGCAGATCGACGCCCATGTTGGCAAAACTGGCCGCGGTGGCCGGGGTGCCTTGTCGCATGTCGGTTGGATGTAAGGGAGCGGGGCGCGGCGGGCTGCGCCGCACGAATAACCGAATCCTGGCACACCTTGGGGTCCGAGTGGGCATCGACGATGCCGATGTCACGTCGCCGCGGCGTCGGTGGCGGCCGATGGATAGTCAGCGAGCCGGCATGCATAGCGGCCGGCTCGGGGCAAAACTTGAGCGGGTAACGTCGCGTGACGATGCGTTACGCATCGAAAGGCGGCGCGGGCGCTCAGTCGGACGTTTCGATCGAATCGACGCGATCCGGGTAGAACGCAAGATGGTCCTTGATTGCCGATACCGCTTCATGCGGCGTTTCATAGCTCCATATTGCGTTCACGGCTCGCGCGCCGCCTGGCGCGATCGAGTAGTACGAGGCCTCGCCCTTGTACGGGCACCAGCTCTTGTGTTCCGTGCGCGAGAGCAGCGACATGTCGGCGTCCTCGCGCGGTATGTAGAACACCGCCGGATAGCTCGCCTCGCGCAGCGTGAGCGCGCGGCGCGTGTCGGCGACCACGCGGCCGCCCGCTTTCACCACCACGTGCGTGTGCGCCGGTTCGACCGTGATCGGATGATCGGGGCCGGGAATCTTGACGGTCCGTGTGTCCATGGCTGGGGTCCTCGTGAAAGGGGGAGTACGGGGTGTTTAGCCGAATACATCATATGCAATTGCAGATTAACTGGTAGGGGAAAGCGCTGCAGGCTGTTTCAATGAGGGCGCGACTGAGTTCGACGCACGGGCGGCGATAGTCACGCGATTGCGCCGTATGCATTCGTGCTTCAAGTCGCTACCCGCGCCTTCATTTACCCGCAGCAGGATCATTGATGAGCCTCGATATCTTCTGGTTCTTGCCGACTTCCGGCGACACTCGCTACCTCGGCAAATCCGATTTCGGCCGCGCGCCGACCAACGCCTATATGCGCCAGATCGCCGTGACCGCCGAAGAACTCGGCTACGACGGCCTCCTCATTCCCACCGGCAGCAGCTGCCTCGACCCGTGGGTGACGGCGGCGAGCCTCGCGCCCGTCACGCAGCGCATCAAGCTGCTCGTCGCGCTGCGTACGTCGCTCGGCGGTCCCACCGCTTCGGCGCGCCAGGCGGCCACGCTCGACCAGGCGTTGAACGGCCGTTTGCTGCTCAACGTCGTGCCGGGCGGCGACGCCACCGAACTCGCGGCCGACGGCGTGTTCCTCGCGCACGACGAGCGCTACGAAGCCGCCGACGAATTCCTGACGATCTGGCGCGACCTGCTGCGCGGCGAGACGGTGAACTTCGAGGGCAAGCATTTGCGCGTGCAGGGCGCGCAGAACTTTCACGCGCCGGTTCAGACGCCGCATCCGCCGCTGTATTTCGGCGGCTCGTCGCCGGCGGCGCACGAACTGGCGGCCAAGCACGTGGATGCCTATCTCACATGGGGCGAGCCGCCCGATGCCGTCGCGCGGAAGTTCGACGATATCCGCGCGCGGGCGGCACGCCATGGCCGCACGCTCAAGCTCGGCGTGCGCCTGCACGTGATCGTGCGCGAGACCAACGACGAAGCGTGGGCCGCCGCCGGGCGCCTCATCAGCAAGCTCGACGATGACGATATCCGCCGCGCCCAGGAAAACTACGCGCGCATGGATTCGGTGGGCCAGCGCCGCATGGCCGAGCTGCACGGCGGCAGCCGCGACAAGCTCGAGATCAGCCCGAACCTGTGGGCTGGCGTGGGCCTCGTGCGCGGCGGCGCGGGCACGGCGCTCGTGGGCGACCCGCAAACCGTGGCGGCGCGCCTCAAGGAATACGTGGACGCCGGTGCGGACAGCTTCGTGCTCTCCGGCTATCCTCACCTCGAAGAGGCGATTCGCTTCGCCGAACTGGTGTTCCCGCTGCTGCCGGGCAAGAAACCGGTGACGCTGCACGACCAGGCCTTGACGGGCGGCGCGTTCGACGTGCGTGCGCGTGAGCGGGCGCAGGAGGCCGCGCGCGCGTGAAGACTGCCGTGCGCGGCAAGCGGGGCCGGATCCGGGAGGCTCGCCGGACAATTATTCGTGTGAGCGATATTCGCGATTTATTCGTGTGAGTGATATTGGCGAAATATTCCCCACAGGCATATAATCGGTTTATGTCTCACAGGAATATGCCATGAAGATCATCGTCCAGACGCCAGGCGGGCTTGCCGAGATTCTGCAATCGGCCCGCAAGGCGCGCGGCATGACCCAGACGCAGGCCGCGGCGCATCTCGGCATCGGCCAGCCGCGCCTTTCCGCGCTCGAAACCACGGGTGCCGCCAGCCTCTCGCTCGAGCAGATGCTCGCGCTTTTCGCGCTCTACGGGCTGGAACTCTGCGTGCAGTCGCGCGATGCGGCGGCCGGCGCGCCGGAGTGGTGAGCATGGGCCGCAAATCATATTCGCGCGCGCTATCGATCTGGGCCAACGGCGAGCGCGTAGGCACGTGGGTCATGACGTCCGCCGGCGACACCGAGCTGCGTTATGACGACGCCTGGAAGCGCTCGGCGGTAGGCCGGCCGCTTTCGCTTTCGCTGCCGTTCGGCATCGGCGACGCGCCGTTGCGCGGCGAGCGCGTGCAGCACTATTTCGACAATCTCCTGCCGGACAGCGAGCCCATCCGCCGTCGCATCGCCACGCGCTTTCGCACCGATACGCTCGAGGCCTTCGACCTGCTCAAGGCCATCGGGCGCGATTGCGTGGGCGCGGTGCAACTGCTGGGCGAGGACGAAACGCCGGGGCGCGTCGACCGCATCGAAGGCACCGCGCTGAGCGATGCCGTCATCGAGCGCCTGCTGCTCGAAACGGCCGGTGCGCTGCCCGGTGGCGCGCTCGAGACTGAAGATCTGCGCATTTCGCTGGCGGGTGCGCAGGAGAAGACCGCGCTTTTGCGCCACCGCGGCAAATGGCTGCTGCCGCGCGGCGCCACGCCCACCACCCATATTCTCAAGCTGCCACTGGGGCTGATCGGCCATCGCAAGGTGGACTTCAATACCTCGGTCGAAAACGAATGGCTTTGCCTGGCACTGCTGAGGGCCTACGGGTTGCCCGCTTCGCAGGCGCAGATCATCCAGTTCGGCGCGCAGAAGGTGCTCAGCGTGGAGCGCTTCGATCGTACGCGCTCGCGCACCGGTGGCTTGCTGCGCCTGCCGCAGGAGGACTTCTGCCAGGCGCTCGGCGTGCCGCCGCATCGCAAGTACGAAGCGCATGGCGGCCCCGGCGTGCGCGAGATTGCGGGGCTCTTGCGCCAGTCGCTGCAGGCGCGCGAGGACCTCGAAACGTTTCTCACCGCGCAAATCGTCTTCTGGATGCTCGCGGCGCCGGACGGCCACGCGAAAAACTTCAGCATCCGCCTGCTGCCGGCAGGGCGCTTTCAGCTCGCGCCGCTCTATGACGTCATGTCGATCTGGCCCGTGGAGGGAGACGGCGGCAATCAATGGTCGTGGCACAAGGCGTCGCTCGCCATGGCGATGTGGGGCAAGGCGCGCCACTATCGCATGCGCGACGTGAAGCGCGCGCATTTCGACGCCACCGCCCGGCTGTGCCACTACGGGCCGGATGCGGGGCCGTTGATCGAGCGCGTGCTGGCGCGTACGCCCGGTGCGATCGAAGAAGTCGCGGCGGCGCTGCCGGAAGGCTTTCCCGAGCGGGTGGCCGAGCGACTCTTCGACGGCTTGCGTTTTTCGGCGGAGCGGCTGGCGGCGCAGTGACGGTGGGCTTCAGTGCACGCAGGCGGCAAGCCGCGCGACGGCCGCGTCGATGCGCTGGGTATTCATTGCGTCCAGGAGGATTCGCCGCACGAGATCGGCGTAGCTGTGCGCGAATTTCTGAACGAGCTGGCGTAGGCGGCGCATCGCTTCAAGACTTTGGCTTCTTCGCCGGCAGCCACGGCTGGGGCTCGGCGTACATTTCCTTGACCAGCTGCTTCACGAGATCGACGTAGACGGAGTTGTCGTTCACGCGATGATTCAGGATGATGGGCGAAGTCGCGTGGTCGCTGTCTATCAGACGGTAGTGCACGTCCTGGCGCAATTGCCGCGCTGAAGCGGGGATCACGCATACGCCGAACTCGGCCGCAACGAGACCCAGCGCCGTCTGGATTTCCCGCACTTCCAGCACTTCACCCGGTTGCACGCCGTCGCCGTGCAACACGTTCAATACCTGATCGGCAAAGCTGGGGCGCGGCTCCTTGGGGTAGACAATCAGTTTCTGCCCGGCCAGTTGCTCGATGGGGATGGGCGTCGATTCCTGTGCCATTTCGCTGCCGATCGGCACCACCACCGCCAGCGGCTCTTCGCGCAGGACGATGCCGGCCACGTTGGGGTCGCTGTGGCGCACGCGCCCGAAGCCGACGTCGATGCGGCCTTCCTTCAACGCCTCGATCTGCTGCACCGACATGAGTTCGACCATCTGGATGTCGAGTTCGGGCGCATTCTGGCGCAGCTTGCGCATCAACGGCGGCAGACCCGAATACAGAACGGAGGCGACGAAGCCGATCGACAACACGGTGCGGTGGTGCAGTCCCACGTGTTTGGCGGTCGCCTGCAGTTGTTCGACGCGCCCAAGAATCTGCATGGCCTGCTCGTAGACGAGACGCCCCGCATCGGTCGTGCGCACCGGTCGCGTATTGCGAATCAGAAGGGGCACGCCAATCTCTTGTTCGAGCAACTGAATCTGACGGCTCAGCGGCGGTTGAGCGATGCAGAGCTGTTCCGCGGCGCGCGTGAAATTGCGCTCGCGGACAACGGCAACGAAGTAACGAAGCTGGCGGAGATCCATGGTTTCTTCCCAAATGAAGCATCAACTTATCAATACTCTGAGAATATGATGCGCCGCAATATCGGCCTTTTTATGGGCCGTTTCGGGTCTTCCATATTATAAAGGTATGGAATTGGATGCAAATAGTATTGGATCGGGCGGATGCGCGGCGTGTATAAATCCACCATACCTTCTTCACTTACGCAGCCTTCGACATGACTTCCGCCACGATCGAACGTATCGAAACCCGCCTCGTCGATCTGCCGACGATTCGCCCTCACAAGCTATCCGTCGCCACGATGTACGGGCAAACCCTGATGCTGGTGAAGGTGTACTGCAGCGACGGCGTAACCGGCATCGGCGAAGGTACGACGATTGCCGGCATGGCCTACGGTCCCGAAAGCCCGGAAGCGATGAAGCTGGCGATCGACGCCTACTTCGCCCCGGCGATGATCGGCCAGGACGCCACGCGTATCCAGGCGCTCATGGCGCACCTGGGCAAGCTCGTGAAGGTCAATCACTTCGCGAAGTGCGCGC
>NZ_JAPMAL010000037.1:0-81349 GCF_026343935.1 Paraburkholderia sp. CNPSo 3076
GGGATTGACGCGTGCTTCAGTGAGCAGCTACCGCGTTGGCCGCACCTTGCCGGACGATCTGGCGTGCGCGCGCATCGCTGATGCGATTGGGTGCGATCCCATGGAAATCATTGCCGCCATCAACTACCAGCGCGCCAAGAACGACGAGGCGCGGGCGCTTTGGGAGGGCATTTGGGGAAAAGTGGTGGGGGCTATCGCGCTGAGCTTGCCAGCGTCAAAGGCTGGCTCGTCGGTGGCCCCCTCCTCCAAGGGTGGTAAGGCCGGACCGCGTGATGATCGCGGTTCTTTTATCTTATGTTAAATAGGATAAATCCGCGGGGAGCGCCATCTGGCAAGTCTTCCCGCCCGTTGCCACCCTGGTCCCCATAGCCCGAAATCAACGAGACCGGTTGCTTGCGCCGCTCTTTCACTGAGCCTCCTCGAACGAAGGCCGCGCGGCAGCCGGCTCCAGTTCGATTCGCTTCGCACCGGGTGTCGGATGCAACGCGAATGTCGATGCGACGAACGACGGCGCCAGATTCCAGTGGTATGTCACTTCATGGCGCGGCCTCGAGGCCTGGGTCGTGTCGGTAACGACCAAATGGCACGGCAGCGGCCGCCGTCCCTGCTCGATCCACATTTCCCAGTCGGCGCCACGCTGCTGAAACGCGTAATGCGTGCACCAGCGCGTATCGAGTTTCTCGACGCCGAGCGCCTGCGCCGCCGTGATCGCCGTGTTGTCGTCCTTGCCGTTGCCCCAATAGAAAAGCTCCGCGAGCGGCGCTTCGATACGCCAAGTATTCGCGAGTTCGCGCACGAGGCCATCTAGCGTCGGCGCCGCGTCATTGCGCGTGTAATAGCCTTTCTTTTCGTTGAAGGTCATGAACTCGCGGCCGTCATAGATCAGTCCGCGCACGTTGCCGTTGCCCGTGATGTCGGCGCGCAAACGGTCGGGCCGCTTGACCTTGAGCATCGTATGGCGCAGCAGCGCGGCGTTCTGGCCGTTGTCGAGCACGACGTCGGTCGACGTGTCCGCATCGACCTCGAACTTGCGCAACGTGCGCAGATAAGCGCCCATGGCATTGAGCGCGTCGAGCGCCTGCTGATCAACGGCTGGCTGCGCCGTGTTTGGGGCGGCGGCTCGCTCGTCGTTGTCGAGGTCGGTGAGCGGCGATGGCACATTCGATTGCGCCTGCGTGTACTCCCCGCTTTCCGGATGCGCACAGCCGGAGAGCGCGATAGCGGCGCAGAGCGACAAGGCGAGCTTGGCAGGAACGGCTCCGGAAAAGACTTTCTTCTTCAAGACGTCTCCTGACTGAGCATCCGTATAAAACGACGGGCTTGTAGCACACGGCATGCCCAACAGGCCGCTCACGGACGGCGAACCACGCGGCACAGCGACCGCAGACCGCCGGTCAGGCTGACGAGGATGAGGCCCTATGTAACGCGTACGCCGCCCCCTGCGTGCGGCTCCCACTCAGTAAAAGCCCTGGTCGGTTGGCTCAGCGCCTCGCAGTATCATCGAGCCATATTTTTAGAACGGTGTTCTGTTAGATAGAACACACACGCAAACGAAGCGTTCAGGAGAGTCCGATGTCCAGCTTGCCAATCGGAGCGACGCGCGCGTCGCTCCGGGACCATGCCGCCGCGCCCATCAGTGCGGCCGAGATCAACGCACGCATTGACCGCCTGCCGGCCACGCGCGCCATCTGGACGCTCGTACTTCTGCTTTCGCTGGGCGGCTGGTTCGAGTTCTACGATCTGTTCTTCACGGCCTATGTCGGGCCGGGCCTCGTGAAAAGCGGCCTCTACTCGACCACCACGGTTTCGTTCTTCGGCTTCTCGGGTCTCGGCGCATTCGTGGCGGCATCGTTCGCGGGACTCTTCATCGGCACGTTCTGCCTGACCGGCCTCGCCGACCGCTATGGCCGCCGCACCCTGTTCACCGCGTCACTGCTTTGGTATTCGGTGGCGACCTGCATCATGGCGCTGCAAACGAGCGCGCCCGGCATCAACCTGTGGCGCCTCATCGCGGGCATTGGCGTGGGAGTCGAACTCGTTACCATCGACACCTACGTGAGCGAACTCGTGCCCAAGCACATGCGCGGCCGCGCGTTCGCGTTCGTGCACCTGGTACAGTACACGGCCGTGCCGGCTGTCGCGTTGCTCGCGTGGTGGTTCGTGCCGCGCGCACCGCTCGGCTTCGACGGCTGGCGCTGGGTCGTGATGTTCGGCGCGTTCGGCGCGCTCATTGCCTGGGCGATCCGCCGCCGCGTGCCCGAGAGCGCGCGCTGGCTCGCCCAGCGCGGCCGCACCGAGGAAGCCGCGAGCATTCTCGCGAGGCTCGAAGCGAAGATCGAGGCGCAGCACGGGCGTTTGCTGCCCGCGCCTGTCGAGGAATCGGCCAGCCCACAAACGCTTCCCAAGGCGCGCTTCGCCGAGATCTGGCAGCCGCCTTACCGCCGCCGCACGATCACGCTGCTCGTGTTCAATCTGTTTCAGGCCATTGGCTTCTATGGCTTCGCCTCGTGGGTGCCGACGCTGCTCGTTTCCAAGGGCGTCACGGTCACGCACAGCCTGCTCTACTCGTTCGTGATCGCCGCGTCGAATCCGTTCGGTCCGCTGCTCGGCATGGCGATTGCCGACCGCATCGAGCGCAAGACGCTCGTCGTGCTCTCCGCGCTCGCCATCGCCGTCTGCGGCACCCTGTTCGCCATGCAGACGTCGGCCGCGATGCTCATGTTCCTCGGTGTGCTCATCACGCTTGGCGGCACACTGCTCTCGGTCGGCTATCACGCGTACCAGGTCGAGCTGTTCCCCACTCGCATGCGCGCCACGGCAGTGGGTTTCGTTTATTCGATGTCGCGCCTCTCCGCGACGTTCTCGGGCTTCATGATCGCGTTCGCGCTGCGCCACTTCGGTGTGCCAGGCGTTTTCGCGCTGATCACCAGCGCGATGATCGTGGTGATGGCGGCCATCGGCATCTTTGGGCCGCGCACGAAAAATCGCGCGCTCGACGACATCTCCCGCTAATTTTTTCAATACGAGGCGGTAACCATGCTCCCGTTAGCCGGCGTGCGCGTCCTGGATCTGTCGAATGTGCTCGCGGGTCCGTTCTGCGCCTATCAACTCGCGCTCTTCGGCGCCGAAGTCACCAAGGTCGAGCATCCTGAAGGCGGCGACCTTGCGCGGCGCCTCGGGGCCGACAAGGACGCCGCGGCGCGCAATATGGGCGCGTCGTTCGTGGCCGTGAATGCGGGCAAGCGCTCGATCACGCTGAACCTGAAAGACCCGCGCGGCAAAGCCATCTTGCTCGATCTGGTGGGCCATGCCGACGTGCTCGTCGAGAACTTCCGGCCCGGCGTGATGGACCGCCTCGAACTCGGCTACGATCAGTTATCCAAAGTGAATCCGGCGCTGGTCTACTGTGCCATCTCTGGTTTCGGCGACGAAGGCGAGCTGTCGCGCCGCCCTGCGTACGACCAGATCATTCAGGGCATGTCCGGCGTGATGAGCGTGACGGGCGACGCGCACAGCGCGCCGCTGCGCGTGGGCTATCCCGTCTCCGATACGGTGGGCGGCCTCACCGCTGCGTTCGGGATTTGCGCGGCGCTCGTCGACGCGCGCGCGAGCGGCCGCGGGCGGCGCCTCGACGTTTCGATGCTCGAAGCCACGCTCGCGACCATGGGCTGGGTCGTGTCGAATTATCTGAACGCCGGGGTCGAGCCCGCACCGATGGGCAACGAGAATTTTACGGCCGCACCCTCGGGCACGTTCCGCACCGGTGCGGGCCTGCTCAATATCGCCGCAAACGAAACGCGCCAGTTCGAAAGCCTGTGCGAGGTGATCGGCCGCCCCGACCTGCCGCGCGACGAGCGTTTTGCCGCGCGCCATTCGCGCAAGCAGTATCGCGAAGCGCTCAAGGCCGAGATCGAAACGGCGCTCGCCGCAGACAGCGCAGCCAACTGGGAAACACGCCTGCTCGAGCGCGGCGTGCCCGTGGGCCGCGTGCTCTCGGTGCCCGAAATCCTCGCGCATCCGCATCTCGCCGAACGGCGCTTCATTCGCCAGTTCGAACCGGCACAGGGCGAAGCCGCGCAACGCGTGACGCGCGCGGGCCTGCGGCTCGCCGATGCCGACGCCGCACCCGCCACGCCCGCCCCGACGCTCGGCGCCCACACGCGCGAAACGCTCGCACAACTCGGCTACGAAGCCGCCCGAATCGACGCCCTCCACCATGACGGAGTGATCTGACCATGCCGACGACGAACACGACCACGCCCGATCTCGCCGCCCTTTGCGCCGACTACTGGAGCACCTCGATCATCGACATCCATCCGGGCTCCATCAAGGTGCGCGGCTATCCGATCCAGGAGCTGATCGGCAACGTGAGTTTCCCGCAGATGATCTGGCTGATGCTGCGCGGCGAGCTGCCCGGCGACGAAGAGGCCACGCTGCTCGAAGCGGCGCTCGTGGCCTCGGTCGATCACGGGCCACACGCGCCTTCGATCGCGATCTCGCGCATGGCCACGAGCTGCGGCTTGCCGATCAACGGCGCAATGGCCTCGGCGCTCAACGCACTCGACGACGTGCACGGCGGCGCTGGCCAGCAGGCGGTCGAACTCTATGCCGACATCGCCGCGCGCGTCGTGGCGGGCGCCTCATTCGAAGCCGCGGTCGAAGCCGGCGTGGACGAATTCATCGCCGTGCACGGCAAGTATCTGCCGGGCTTCGGCCATCGCTTTCATCCGGTCGATCCGCGCGCCGGACGGCTGCTCGCACTCGTCGATGCACGTGTGGCGTCCGGCACGATCAAGGGCCGCTATGCCGCGATCGCGCGCGGCATCGAAGCCTTGCTGAAAAAGCGCAAGGACCGGCCCGTGCCGATGAACATCGACGGCGTAACAGCCGTTATCTACGCCGAACTGGGCTTTGCGCCCGAACTGGCGCGCGGCGTGTTCTGCCTCGCGCGCGCGGTGGGCATCCTCGCGCATGCGTGGGAGCAGCGCGGGCGCGGCGAGCGTAACAAGGGGCCCATGCCGCGCCAGATTCCGTATGCGTATACCGGCGCGCCGGAGCGACATCTGGAGCAGTCCTGATCAACGCGCCGTGAAAGCGACCGCGTGCAAACGGCGCCTTGCGCCTGCAGGGTTTGCGCTAGCCGCGCGTGGCTTCAGGCGTCCTGGCGTGCGCGCTCAGCGTGCGCACGTTGGGCGGCGCGCAGCGCGCGCGAGTCGCCGCCGAGCGTGTCGGTAGCACGTATCGCGCAATCGAACAGCGCGTCGAGATGGCGCTCGACGAACGCCCCGTCGATGCGCGAACTCGGCCCCGCGAGCGTGAGCACGCCGCGCAAGGTATCGTGAACGCCGAACACGGGCATGGAAACGCCGGCGGTCTCGCGGTCGCGCTCACCGATCGAGATGCAGTAGAAGTCCTGGCGAATGCTCTCGAACGGCTCGCCCGGCTCGCCGCCGAATGCCAGCAGCGCGCGCCCGCCTGATCCGCTTTCGAGCGGCAGCACGTCGCCCTCGCGCACATGGTGGCGCACCACGTGATGGGAATCGACGCGATGCAGGCACACGCGCACCGCGTTGTCCCGCACGTAGAACGAAACGCTCTCCCCGCTCGCGGCGGCCAGATCGCGCATGAGCGGCAGCAGAATGTCGCCCATGTTGAGGCTGCGCTGATAGAGCGCGCCCAGCGCGAACGTGGCAGGGCCGAGCTGGTAGCGGCCGTCGTCGAGGCGCAGCAGCAGGCGATGCTGAATCAGCGCGCCGGCCAGCCGCAGCAACGTGCTTTTATAAAGCCCCGTGCGCGCCGCGAGTTCGGCGAGCGTGAGCGCGCTGTCTCCGGGTCGAAACGCGAACAGGATGGCACACGCGCGGTCGATGACCGCGACGCCTTCTTCTTTCTTGACCGTACCAGCCGGGTCTTGCGCGGGCATGAATGGAAAACGTGGGGATTGGGAATGCGTTCGATTTTACGCGACTTGCCGCCTCCCGGGTGCCGCTCCCCACCCCTCTCCATCGCCTCCACCACTGTTGCTCGATGCACGCCACGCGCGCGTTACTTCGCCCGCACCACCGAATCGCGCATCGTCACGCTCACGGGGAACGTGCGCTCGATCGGCCACTGCGTGCCGTAGCACTGGTTGATGAGCCAGCGCACCGCATTGCGCGTGAGCTCCGCGGTGGGAATGTGTACCGAGGTCAACGCCGGCGCCATGTAGGCCGCCGAATAATCGTCGTCGTAGCCGATGACCGAAACGTCGTGGGGCACGCGCAATCCTGCCTGCTGCAGGCGCGCGAGCGCACTCATGGCCATCGTGTCGTTCGCGCAGAACAGCCCGGTGAAGCGGTG
Organism: Paraburkholderia sp. CNPSo 3076; assembly: GCF_026343935.1. Classification (NCBI taxonomy): domain Bacteria; kingdom Pseudomonadati; phylum Pseudomonadota; class Betaproteobacteria; order Burkholderiales; family Burkholderiaceae; genus Paraburkholderia; species Paraburkholderia sp. CNPSo 3076. Next base: position 6,340 of record NZ_JAPMAL010000037.1, read on the forward strand.
TTTGCGTTCGAGAAGCGCCCCGGCCGCCACATAGCCGCCTTCGGGCGAGAAGTCCGAGACGATATGCGGCACGGTCCGGCGCTCGATGCCGTGACGCGCCAGCTCGGCGAAAAATCCATGCAGACGCGCCGCATTATCCGATGACGTGGACGGCCCGCCGATCACCGCAAGCTCGCGATGGCCGTGCTCGATGAGCGTGCGGGCAGCCATCTCGCCGCCGTGGAAGTGATCGGCGCAAAACGATGCTTCGGGTAACTGATCGAATGAGCGGTTCAGGAAGGCCATGCGCGGGTGCATGGCGTGCAGCATCTGCAGGTCGTCGTCGTACAGATCGTGGCTGATGACGACCACGCCGTCGCAATCGCGGCCAATCAGGAAGCGCACGGCCTCGATGGCCTGCTCGCGCGGCGAGGCTTCGCCGCAACCGGTGGCCACCACCACGTGGCGCCGCACGGCGCGCAGTTGCGTGTCGGTCTCCTTCAGGATAGTGCCGTAGTACGAGCCGAAAAACGTCGGTACGAAGATACCGATGATGCCGAGCGACTTCGTGGCCATCGCCCGGCCGATGGATGAAGGCCGGAAATTGAGCTGCTCGATCGCAGCCTGCACGCGCGCGGCCGCCTCCGCCGACACCGGACCGTTGCCCGATATCGCCCGCGAAGCCGTCGAAAGGCCCACGCCGGCCAGCGCCGCCACGTCTTTCAGGGTCGCCACGTTCCTGGTCTCTCTGTCTTTGTCGGTTGTGTGCATCAAATTCGTGCGCCGCTTTCTTCGTCGAACAGCGAAACATGCGCACTGTCGATGGAGAACGGCATCGCCGCCCCGCTCGCCAGCGGCGTCTTGTCCTGATCGATCGACGCGATCTGCCCGCCCTCATGCTCGATCCACAGGACACGATGATTGCCCATGGGCTCCACGAGCGTCAAGCGCCCTTCCCACGCCGCCTCGCGCGGGCGCACTGCACCGCCTGCGCGCACGTCTTCCGGACGCACGCCGATCACGCAGGGGCGCGTCGGATCCGGCGTGCCCTTGAACGCGTATGCCGAAACATCCACGTCGAGGCCGGGCCCGCGAAAGCGCAGCCGGCCTTCGTCGGCTTCGAGCCTGCCGCGCAGCAGGTTCATCGGCGGCGCGCCGAGGAAGGTCGCGACGAACAGGTTCTCGGGGCGCGCGTAGACTTCGGCCGGCGTGCCGAACTGCTGGATCGCCCCGCCCTTCATCACCGCCATGCGCGTGGCGAGCGTCATCGCCTCGACCTGGTCGTGCGTCACGTAGATCATCGTCGCGCCGAGTTGCTGGTGCAACTGCTTGAGCTCGCGGCGCAATTCGGTGCGCAGCTTGGCGTCGAGATTCGAGAGCGGCTCGTCGAACAGGAACACGTCCGCCTCGCGCACGAGTGCGCGCCCGATCGCCACGCGCTGGCGCTGGCCGCCTGAGAGCTGCGCGGGTTTGCGCGATAGCAGCGGCCCGAGCTGCAGCATGTCGGCGGCGCGCTTCACGCGGCGGTCGATCTCCGCCTTCGGCGTGCCATTGATACGGAGTGCGAATGAGAGATTGCGCTCCACGTTCATGGTCGGATAGAGCGCGTACGACTGGAACACGAGCGCCACGCCCCGATCCTTCGGGTCGGCCCATGTCATGTCCTCGCCGCCGATCTCGATGCTGCCGTCGGTCACGTCGACGAGGCCCGCGATGCTGTGCAGCAAGGTGGATTTGCCGCAGCCCGAAGGGCCGAGCAGCACGACGAACTCGCCTGCGCGCACATCGAGATCGAGTTCGTCGATCACCGTGTTCGCGCCGAGGTCGATGCGCAGATTGCGTACGGAAACGTTCGTGAGATTGCCCATGCCCTGCTCCTAGCCTTTCACCGCGCCCGAGGCGATGCCGCGCACGAACCAGCGCCCCGAAATGAAGTAGATCGCGAGCGGCACGGCCGACGTGAGGATCGTCGCGGCCATGTTGACGTTATAGATACGCTCGCCGGTCGTCGTGTTGATGATGTTGTTCAGTTGCACCGTCATCGGCAGGTTTTTCGTGCCCGCAAACACGAGGCCGAGAATGTAGTCGTTCCAGATGCCGGTGACCTGCATGATGATCGCCACGACAATGATCGGCACCGACATCGGCAGCATGAGCTGCACGAAGATGCGCCAGAACCCGCCGCCGTCGATGCGCGCGGCCTTGAACAGCTCCTCCGGCAAGGACGCATAGTAGTTGCGGAACAGGAGCGTCATGACCGGCATGCCGAAGATCGTGTGAATCACGACGATGCCCGGCAGCGAACTGAACAGGTGCGCGAAGGCCAGCACGCGCACGAGCGGGTACACCATCACCTGCACGGGAATGAAGGCGCCCGCGAGCAGAATGCCGAACAGCACGCCCGCCCCGCGCGGCCGCCAGAACGACAGCGCGTAGCCATTCACGGCGCCCACGGCGATCGAGAAGACCGTGCTCGGCACGACGATGCGCACCGAGTTCCAGAAGCCCACGCGAATGCCGCCGCAGTCGAGGCCCGTGCACGCGGAAGCCCACGCGTCGCGCCACGGCGCGAGCGTGAGATGCACCGGCAGCGCGAGCAGATGGCCGAGGCGGATCTCGGTCATCGGCTTGACCGATGTCACCAGCATCACATAGAGCGGCAGCAGGAAGAACAGCGCCGCCGTGAACAGAAACGCATAGACGCCGAGCCGCGCGGGCGTGACGCGGCTGCGCGGCTTGCGCCGCTTTTGCGCCGCACGCGCTCGAGCAGGCGCAGGGCGCAGCGAATCGGCCAAAGGCGTGCTCATGCCCGGTCTCCCTTGAGCGCCGCGCGGCTGCGCGCGTAGAAGAATGGTGCAAGAATCGCGAGCACGGTGGCGAGCAGCACGATCGACGCTGCCGAAGCGAGCCCGATGTTCGCGCGATTGAACAGGTAATCCATGATGAATTTCGCGGGCACCTCGCTCGCCGTGCCGGGGCCGCCCTGAGTCATTGCGACCACGGCGTCGTAGAGCTTCACGACCATCACAAAGAGCAGCACGAATGCCGTGGAAAGCGAGGTCTTGAGCATCGGTACGACGATGCTCGCGTACACGCGCCAGCGCGGGATGCCGTCGAGGCGCGCGGCCTTCCATATTTCGTCGTCGATGCCGCGCAGGCCCGCGAGCATGAGCGCCATCACGAGGCCCGAGGCCTGCCACACGGTGGCGATCACGAGCGTGTAGATCGCAAAGCGCTGCGTGACGATCCAGTCAAAGCGCGCGTGCTCGAATCCCATGTGCCGCAGCACCGCCTGCACGCCGAGTTCGGGGTTGAGGATCCACTGCCAGACGAGGCCCGTTGCGACGAACGACATCGCATAGGGATAGAGAAACACCGTGCGCAGCGCGCCTTCCGCCACGACGCGCTGATCGATGAAGATCGCGAGCAGCAGCCCGATCACGAGGCACGCCGCGATGAAGCACGCGCCGTAGATCACGAGATTCTGCAGCGACAGGATCCAGCGGTCGTTCTGGAAGAGCCGCACGTACTGCGTCACGCCCGCGAAGGTATTGGTGGGCAGCGAGCGCGAGAAGCTGAGCGAGACGCGCGCTGTCCACAGCATGGTGCCGAGATACGCGAACAGGACCGTCGCCGCCATCGGCGCGAGCGCGATCCAGGCGGCGAGCGAGAGCCGCCGCCGCGCGGGGCGCGCGCTGCGCGCTTGCCCCGCCTGGCGTTTGGCCGGGTGCAGCTTGGCGGCGTACATGGCTGCGCTCAGCTCTGGATTGCCGTGGCGAAGGCCTTCTGCGCGTCTTCGGCCGACTGGCTCTTGTTCCAGAAGTTCGTGATGACGTCCTGGAGCGCGCCCTGGACATCAGGCGGAATCAGCATTTCCGGATTCGGCAGTTGCCGCGACTTGTCCTTCATGATCGCCATGCCCTCCTTCGCGCAGATGTCGAAGCCCGAGGTGTCCACGTCCGGGCGAATCGGAATCGAACCCTTCTTCTGGTTGAACACGACCTGCGCGGCAGGCGACGTCATCACCGTGGCGAGCAGTTGCTGCGCCTTGACCTGCTCGGGATTGTCGGTCTTCGGGAACACGAACACGTCGCCTGCGATCATGTACGGCGACTTCGGGAAACCGGGGAAGCATCCGAAATCCTTGCCCGCCACCTGGTTCGCGGCCGAAAACTCGCCCTTGGCCCAGTCGCCCATGATCTGCATGCCCGCCTTGCCGGAAATCACGAGCGCCGTGGCGTCGTTCCAGTTGCGGCCCGGCGAGCCCGGATCCACGTAATTATGCAACCGCTTGAAGGTCGTGAGCACGTTGCGGAACGCAGGCGAATTCACGGCGTTCGCATCGCGGTCGCGGTAGACCTTCATGTAGAGATCGCGGTCCATGTCGGCGAAGATGGCGTCGAAGGTGATCTTCTCCTGCCATGCCTGACCGCCCAGCGCGAGCGGAATCAGGCCGGCCACCTTGAGCTTGTCGAGATCGGCGAAGAGTTCGTCGAAATTCTGCGGTTCGCTCTTGATCCCGGCCTTGGCGAACGCGGGCTTCGAATAGAAGAACCAGTCCTGCATGTGGATGTTCACGGGCGCGGCATAGTAGTGCCCTTTGACCTTGATGGCCGTGAGAATCGACTCAGGGAAGATGCCGCTCCAGTTCTCCTTCGTTGCGACCGCATCGACATTATTCAGGAGTCCCTGGTCGATGAGATCGTGAAACTGCTTGGACGTATTGAACTGCGCTGCGGTGGGCGGATCCCCGCCCACGATGCGGTTGATCGCCGTTGCACGCGCCTGATCCCCGCCGGCGATCGCGTTGTCGACCCACTTCCCACCCGCCTGATCGTAGGCAAGCGCAAACTGCTTGATCGCGGCCGACTCGCCGCCCGACGTCCACCAGTGAATCACGTTGGCTTTGAGCGGCTCCGCGGCGTGGGCCGCGAGCGCGCCGGCCAGCGCGAGAGCGGCGACGATGCCGCGCAGAACGGGTACGTTGTGCTTCATTGCGTCTCCTGTCGATCCGGAGTTGGCGCTTCAGCTGTCGCCTGGCGTCAGTGCCTTGGGCACCGGCGTCGGGCCCATGCAGGGCTCCGGTTGCTCCGGGTTGGTCTGCAAAAGCTTTTGGGTTGGAAGTTTTGCGGCCACGGCGCATCGTACGGCATGCCCGAGCGTCGCATGCCCTGCCGTGGTTGTCACGCTAGTTGTTGCCCTTGCTCGGTAACCCTGTCAAGCGCCCGCGAAGTGCCGTCAAGCGCCGTCAAGCGCACGCCGCTGCGCGATGAAATGCGCGATGAGTTCCGCGCTGCGCTTGGGCGTGCGAACCTGCGTGTCGTAATCGACATGCACGACGCCAAAGCGCCGCTCATAGCCGAACGCCCATTCGAAGTTGTCGAGCAGCGACCAGACGAAATAGCCGCGCACGTCCACACCGGCCTTGATCGCGGCGTCCACGGCGGCGAGATGGCGTTTGAGGAACGAGATGCGCTGCGTGTCGTTCACCGCGCCGTCGCTCACGCGGTCGTCCGAAGCCATGCCGTTCTCGGTGATGTAGATCGGCGGCAGGTTCTCGTAGTTGCGGCCGAAACCGATCAGCAGGTCGCGCAGACCGTCGGGGTGAACCTCCCAACCCATCTGCGTGCGCTCGACGTCCTTCAGCGGCACTTCGACGAAGCCGTGCGCACCGTCGCTCTTCACGTTGGTGCGGAAATAGTAGTTGATGCCGAGAAAATCGAGCGGCGCCGAGATCGTCTTCATGTCGCCTTCGAGCACGAGCGGCTCGGTGCCCGGCCACAGCTCGAAGAGTTCGTCGGGATACGCGCCCTTGAGCAGCGGATCGAGAATCCACGCGTTGTGCTGCACCTCGAAGCGGCGCGCGGCGCGCACATCCTCAGGCGACGAGGAGTCGGGCGTGCCGCGCCCCACGTTGGCCACGATGCCCTTGGTCGAGCCCGGATCGTTCGCGTGCAGCACGCCGGTGGCGAGGCCGTGGCCGAGCAGCAGATGATGCATGGCCTGGGTGGCGTAGCGGCCGTTCGCGAGGCCCGGCGCATGATGGCCGTTGCCGTAGCCGAGGTACGCCGAGCACCACGGTTCGTTGAGCGTCATCCATGCGTCGACGAGGCCGGCCAGTTCGCGGCTCATGAGGTCCGCGTAGTCGGCGAAGCGGTATGCGGTGTCGCGATTGAGCCAGCCGCCGCGATCTTCAAGGTGCTGCGGCAGGTCCCAGTGGTAGAGCGTGGCGAAGGTGCGCACGCCCTTCTCCCGCAGGCGCTCCAGCAAACGCTTGTAGAAGGCGATGCCTTTGGCATTGGGCCGTCCCGCCTCGTCCATCACACGCGGCCACGCGATCGAAAAGCGATAGGCCTCGAAGTTCAGGCTCTCGAGCAGATCGAGATCGGCCTCCCAGCGGTGATAGTGGTCGCAGGCCACAGCGCCCGTGTCGCCCGCGAGCACCTTGCCCGGCGTGGCGCTGAAGGTGTCCCAGATCGACGGCAGGCGGCCGTCCTCGTGGATCGCGCCTTCGATCTGATACGAAGCCGTGGCCGCGCCCAGGAGGAAGTCGCTGCGCCACAGTGCGGAGCTGGCGGGCGGAGTGAACGGATCGTCGGCAACGGTGGCGGCGGAATGCGGCAATGCGGTGTCCTGAGTCACGAAGCCTCCTGCGCGGGAATCACCGGCGCATGCGTTCTGGGCAGCCGGATCGGGTTGGAGTGGAAGCGCTTCCACAGCGCTTGAGGCGCACAATAACAGCGGCGAATTCCGGCCGGCAATCGGGGTTTCTCTGGACGTTTTTATGTAGCTGCTTCACATGTTTTTTGCACTACACGGCTTTCTGGCTTGTAGCATGGCTACACGAGCGTCACGCATCCGAGCGCGACTCCAGCTCGGGGCGCACCGCCGCGAGCGCTTCGTGCAGGGTCGGGAAGATGTTCGCACGGCCCACCACGGCCGTGATGCCATGCCGATCCATGTCTGAAAGCAGATAGCGATTCACACGCCCGAAAATCACCTTTACGCCGCGCTCCGCGAGTTCCGAGCAAAGGTCGATCACGGCGCGCCCCGCGGAATAATCGAGATCGGTAATCGCCCCCGCATCGACGACCACGCAATGCACGGGCGACGGCGCCCCATCGATCAGCGCGCGCAGTTCGTCGATGAACAAGTGGTCGTTCGCATAGAACAGGTCCGCACCGAACCGATAGACGATCAGCCCCGGCGCCGTGAGCTGGCCCGCTTGCGCGGGTTCGGGCAGCCAGTGCCCCTCCTCGTTCGGCACGAGCACCATGGTGTGCGGCCGGTAGCTATGGCGCACGTGGCGCAGCAACGACAGGCCAATTGCGATGAGGATGCCGTTCTCCACGCCGATCACGACAACCGCGAGGGCCGTCGTCACCGCAAGCCTGAATTCGCCGGGACTTTCGCGGCGAATATCGATCAACTGGCGAATGTTGACAAGTCCCACGGCAATCGTGAAGACGATCGCGGCCAGCACGCAATGCGGCAGGTATTGCAGCAAGCGGCTGAAGAACAACAGCACCACGAGTACGACGCCTGCAAACACGAGCTGCGCGAACTGGCTGCGCGCGCCGGCCTGGTCGGCCATGGCGGTCTGCGTGAGGCTGCCGTTCACGACAAAAGCGCCGCTCATCGAAGCCGCCGCATTGGCCGCCGCGAGGCCGAGAAGATTGGTGTCCTCGTCGGTGCGCTCGCCATAGCGCTCGGCAAACGCGCGGCTCGTGGCGGCGCTCTGCGCGACGATGATGACGAAGCACGACGCCGCCACCTGCAGCAGATCGATCATCTGGAACCAGCCCACCGCGGGAAAGCTCAGGCGCGGCAAGCCGCCCTGCACCGCCCCGATTACGGAAATGCCGTGGCCCGCGAAGTTCAGGATGGCGCTCGCAGCGATGCTCCCCGCCACGGCGACGAGCGGCACCGGCCAGCGCGGCCGGAACGTCTTGAAGACCAGGATCGCCGCTACGACGACCACGGCGATGGCAAGCGTCGGCCAGTGAATCATGCCCAGTTGCGTGACGATCTGCTTCATCTGCAGGACCGTGCGGCGTGAATTCACAGTAATGCCAAGCATGTCGCCGAGCATCGCCACGCCCACCTGCACGCCCACGCCCGTGAGAAAACCTGCGAGGACGGTGCGCGAGAGAAAGTCTGCGAGAAAGCCGAGACGAAACAGGCGTGCGATCAACAACATCACGGCCGTGAGCAAGGCGGTCATGCCCGCGAGCGCGACATACTCGGCGCTCGAAGGCGTCGCCATGGTCGTGAGACGGCTCGCGAAAATGGTGGCCGTGGCGGAATCGGCGGCGACCACGAGATGACGCGACGCGCCAAAGAGCGCGAACGCAACGAGCGGCAGAAAGCCCGTGTACAGACCGGTTACGGCAGGCATGCCCGCGATGCGCGCGTAGCCAAGCAGTTGCGGCACGTTCATCGAGGCAAGTTGCACGCCGGCGAGCGCATCGCGCAATGCAGACGTGCGAGACAGCGGCCGCACACCGCGAAACAGTTCAAACGCCATTACGCCATCCTTTCGAAATCCGCCTCCAGGTGCGGTGTTTTTTAGCTGCGGGTTCACTGGCGCAGTATGTTAGCGCGCGTGGGCGTTCCGGTACGTGCCCGATTGCAACGTCGTTGCACGCGCATCAATGAAAGAGGCCAGCCCGCAGGCTGGCCTCATGACTTATGCGCTCAATCGCGTCACGCAGCGAGTTGGCTATACCCGAATCGGCGGCGGCATATAACGGCATTCGTAGCGTTTTCGGACCGTGCCGTTTTCGTCCACGCTTTCGAGGAACACGTCGAACTGCCAGAGGCGCGCCATGTGGCGCAGCACTTCGTCGGTATCGCCCGTAAGGTGACGGTTGTCGCTCATGAAGTGACGCAGCGTCAGGCTGCGATCGCCGCGCGTGTTCACCGACCACACCTGGATATTCGGCTCGCGGTGATGCATGTCGTACTGACGCGAGAGCGCCTGGCGCACGTACTGGTAGCCGCTTTCGTCGTGGATGGCCGAGACTTCGAGCGCGTCGCGCATATCATCGTCGAGCACCGAGAAGAGCCGCATTTCGCGGATCAGATGCGGCGAAAGGTATTGCGCCACGAAGCTCTCATCCTTGAAATTGCGCATGGCGTAGTGCAGCGCCTTGAGCCATGGACTGCCGGCCAGCTCGGGGAACCACTTGCGGTCCTCCTCCGTGGGGTTCTCGCAGATGCGGCGAATGTCGCTCATCATCGAAAAGCCGAGCGCATACGGATTGATGCCGCTGTAATACGGCTTCGTCACTGGCGGCTGATAGATCACGTTGCTGTGCGAATGCAGGAACTCCATCATGAAGCCGTCTTCGAGCTTGCCCTGCGTATAAAGCGTGTTGAGCAGCGTGTAATGCCAGAACGTGGCCCAGCCTTCGTTCATGACCTGGGTTTGCCGCTGCGGATAGAAGTACTGCCCGATCTTGCGCACGATGCGTATGACTTCGCGCTCCCACGGTTCGAGCAGCGGCGAGTTCTTTTCGGCGAAATACAGCAGGTTTTCCTGCGGCTCCGGCGGAAAACGCTCGTCGATCTCCTCGGCAACGGGCATTTGCTGCTTGGGCAGCGTGCGCCACAGCTCATTGACCTGGGACTGCAGATAAGCCTCGCGTTCCCGGCGCAATGCGGCCTCGCGTTCGAGCGACAGCTTTTGCGGCCGTTTGTAGCGGTCCACACCGTAATTCATGAGCGCGTGGCACGAGTCGAGCAACTCTTCCACGCGGTCGAGACCAAAACGCTCCTCGCATTCGGCGATGTAATTCTTCGCATAGACGAGGTAGTCGATGATGGCGTGCGCGTCCGTCCAGAGACGGAACAGATAGTTGCCCTTGAAGAACGAGTTGTGCCCGTATGCGGCATGCGCGATCACGAGCGCCTGCATCGTCATGGTGTTCTCTTCCATGAGATACGCAATGCAGGGGTTGGAGTTGATGACGATCTCGTAGGCAAGACCCATCTGGCCGCGGCGATAGCTCTTTTCGGTAGAGAGAAAGTGCTTGCCGAACGACCAGTGGCGATAGTTCACCGGCATGCCAACGGACGCATAAGCGTCCATCATCTGCTCGGCGCTGATCAATTCGAGCTGGATCGGATAAACGTCCAGTTCGTATTGCTCTGCAACATGCGAGATATGAGTGTCGTACTCCTCGATGAGTTCGAAGGTCCAGTCGGAGGGGCACGGCAACGGCCGTTTGTCGGCTACGTTCATTTGCACTTCCCTTTGCTGGGCGAGCCCATGCTCCTTGTGGCGAGCAGCCCCGGCGGCGTGTCCGGGCGCTTCGGCGTCTTCGTGGTGGCCGCGCTTGCGCCCGTCACCGTGTTCGCCATGATGCCCTTTTTCGTGGCCGCTCGTCTTCCGGCGCTCCGGCTGGTAGCCGCGCGCCTCATTGTGCAGGTGGCGTGTCGTCATGAGTGTTCCACCTGCTTTTCGAAAAGCTCCCGGAACACCGGGTAGATGTCCGCCGCGGTGTCGACTTTCTTCATCGCCAGATGCGGTTCGGTGAGTGCGAGCTGCGCGTATTCGAGCCAGAGGTTCTGCTCCTCCGGCGTCACCTGAATATACGCAAAATAGCGCACCTGAGTCAGTATGTCATCCGCGAGAATCTTGCGGCATTTGGGTGAATCGTCAGTCCAATTGTCGCCGTCCGAAGCCTGTGCGCCGTAGATGTTCCAGTCGCTTGGCGAATAACGGTCCTCGATCACTTTTTTCATCAGCTCCAGCGCGCTCGACACGACCGTGCCGCCGCTTTCGGTGGAATGAAAGAAGGTGTCCTCGTCCACTTCCTCGGCGCGCGTGTGATGGCGAATGAAGACCACCTCGATCTTTTCGTAATTGCGCTTGAGGAACAGATACAGGAGGATGAAGAAGCGCTTGGACAAGTCCTTGCGCTGCTCGTCCATCGAGCCCGATACGTCCATGAGGCAGAACATCACGGCCTGGCTCGACGGTTGCGGCTGCTTCACGCGATTCACGTAACGCAGATCGAACGGGTCGATGAATGGAATGCGCCAGATGCGCCCGCGCAGGTGATGAATCTGCTCTTCGAGCAACGCGATCTCTTGACGCCGGTCGGCCGGGTCGGCCTTGAGCGCTTCGAGTTGCTCCTCGAGTTCGTGCAGTTCGTTGACGAGCGGCGCACCGAGCGCGATGCGCCTGCCGAGCGCACTGCGCAGCGATCTCACGACGTCGATGTTGTTCGGCGTGCCCTCGGCAGCCCAGCCCGCGCGGATGCTCTTCCACGTAGGCACGGCCATGAGATGGGTTTTGACGAGGCGCGGCAGTTCGAGGTCGTCGAAGAAGTACTGCATGAATTCTTCGCGGGAGAGTTCGAACACGAAGTCGTCCTGACCTTCGCCCTCGTTGCTCGCCTGGCTGCCGCCACCGCCGCCGCCGCCCTGTGGCCGCGGAATGCGGTCGCCGCGAATGTAGTCCTCGTTGCCTGGGTGAACCATTTCGCGCTTGCCGCCAGGGCCGTGCCGGAACGACGGCTCCGCGATGTCCTTGCGCGGAATGGTGATGCTCTGGTTGCTCTGTATGTCCTTGATGCTGCGGTCACGCACCGCTTCCGAAACGGCGTGACGAATATAGTTCTTCACGCGGCGCAAAAAACGCTCGCGATTAGCAATACTCTTGTTCTTTCCGGCTAGCCTGCGGTCGATGATTTGATGAAGCACATTCAGTCTCCCGCTCCAGTTGCGAATGGGCGAGGTGCGCAGTGTTCATTGCCGCGTCTGCCATCGTGCGTGCCGCGTTCACCCGCTCATGGCCACGCCGCCTGCGCCCCGCCGGGGGTCCTTTTGCGCCGCCGCAAACCTGCGGCAGCGCGCTCGGACAGTAAAGCCTCTTCGTTCACGACGACTTGCGCACCCGCAGATACCAGTCGCAGAGCAACCGGACCTGCTTCGGCGTATAGCCCTTCGCCACCATGCGGTTGACGAAGTCTTCGTGCTTGCGCTGCTCTTCCGCCGATCCTTTCGCATTGAACGAGATGACCGGCAAAAGTTCTTCCGTGTTCGAAAACATTTTCTTTTCGATCACCACGCGCAGCTTCTCGTAGCTGATCCAGGCCGGGTTCTTGCCGGCATTGGCCGCACGCGCGCGCAGCACGAAGTTCACGATCTCGTTGCGGAAGTCCTTCGGGTTGCTGATGCCCGCGGGCTTCTCGATCTTCTCGAGCTCGGCATTCAACGCCGCGCGATCGAAGCTTTCGCCCGTATCGTGATCGCGGAACTCCTGGTCCTGAATCCAGAAGTCGGCGTACGTCACATAGCGGTCGAAGATGTTCTGCCCGTATTCGGAATACGACTCGAGGTAAGCGGTCTGGATCTCCTTGCCGATGAACTCCGCGTAACGCGAGGCCAGCACGTCTTTCACGAACGACAGATACTTCTGCTCGGTTTCCGGTGGGAACTGCTCGCGCTCGATTTGCTGTTCGAGCACATACATGAGGTGCACCGGATTCGCGGCCACTTCGGTCGAGTCGAAGTTGAACACGCGCGAGAGAATCTTGAACGAGAAGCGCGTGGACACCCCGTTCATCCCTTCGTCGACGCCCGCGAAGTCGCGATACTCCTGGTACGACTTCGCTTTTGGATCGGTGTCCTTGAGGTTTTCGCCGTCGTACACCTGCATCTTCGAGAAGAGGCTCGAGTTCTCCGGCTCCTGCAAGCGCGTGAGCACCGACATCTGCGCCATCATCTTCAGCGTGCCCGGCGCACACACGGCCTCGGCCAGCGACGAATTGCGCAACAGCTTCTCGTAGATCTTCATCTCTTCCGAGTAGCGCAGGCAGTACGGCACCTTTACCACGAAGATACGATCGAGCAGTGCCTCGTTGTTGCGGTTGTTGCGGAACGCCTTCCACTCCGACTCGTTCGAGTGCGCGAGGATGATGCCGTTGAACGGAATCGCCCCGAATCCTTCGGTGCCCTTGAAGTTACCTTCCTGGGTGGCCGTGAGCAGCGGGTGCAGCACCTTGATCGGCGCCTTGAACATTTCGACGAATTCGAGCAGGCCCTGATTCGCGAGACACAGGCCGCCCGAGTAGCTGTACGCGTCGGCATCGTCCTGGGCGTATTGCTCGAGTTTGCGGATGTCCACCTTGCCGACGAGCGACGAGATGTCCTGATTGTTTTCGTCGCCAGGTTCGGTCTTCGCGATGCCGATCTGGCGCAGGATGGACGGGAAGCGGCGCACCACGCGGAACTTGCGGATGTCGCCGTTGTACTCGTGCAGGCGCTTCACCGCCCACGGGCTCAAGATGCTCCGCAGGTATCGGCGTGGTATGCCGTATTGCTCTTCGAGTATCGGACCGTCTTCGTCGTAGTCGAACAGCCCGAGCGGAGATTCGTTCACGGGCGAGCCCTTGATCGCGTAGAACGGCACGCGCTCCATGAGCTGCTTCAGACGCTCGGCGATGGAGGACTTGCCGCCGCCCACCGGACCGAGCAGATAGAGAATCTGCTTCTTCTCTTCGAGTCCTTGCGCCGCATGGCGGAAGTACGCGACGACCTGCTCGATCACGTCTTCCATGCCATAGAACTCGCGGAATGCGGGATACACCTTGATGACCTTGTTCGCAAAGATGCGCGACAGACGCGGATCGTTGCGGGTGTCGATCTGTTCGGGTTCGCCGATTGCCGTCAGCATACGTTCGCCAGCCGTGGCGTACGCATTGGGATCTTCCTTGCAGAGCGCGAGATACTCCTCGAGCGAGAACTCTTCCTCTCGCGTTTTTTCGAAGCGGGTCGCGAAGCTGCTGTAGATATCCATGCTACCTCCTCGCCGAGATCTGCGACCGATGTCGTGCGCGGCGCGCTATTCGGAAACGACATCGCTCAAATTCATCCTAAACCCTTTTGAAATTTTTCGCACCGTTAAATCGCGCCGGATGTGCCCTCGAAAGCTAAGCATTATTGAGCGCTTGGAGGGCGCCAGACAACGACTTACAATGATCTTCCGCACTGGTGCAAATTTCAGACCGGGGTCACGCTCCTTCCCAAATGCTGTGCCTGGGTGTTGACCAATTCCGTCGGGCCGGGCACTCGCAGCAACCCGCTTTTTACCTGGTGTTCGACCGGCTTTTCGCCTCGTCGTCCGGCCTGTCCGGTGCTACGGCATACGCAGCGCCTCTTCATCAAACGCACCAGTGCAGCGTCGGTGCACACCCATTCGTTACGATTTGTTCGCGAGCCCGCAGAGCGCGCTCTCGTTGCGCACTGCCACGCAGATGTTGTGAGCACGCGTCAATGCGATTTTTTTCCCGTTTTACGCGTCGATTTCGCCATCGTCGGTGACCTGCCGCGCATTCATGCGCGGATGCCAATCGACGCTGACCGGCCCTGTCGGCGGTAGTGGTTTTCCCGCTCCAATCGGACAATGAGCGGACAACGCACGAACGACGCACGCGCGCGATGAAGATGACGCGCGTGACAGGTTGCCAGGTTTACACCCATGAGCCACAGAGCGCGCACAAAAAAATAAAGCCGCCGCGCAATGCGCGCGGCGGCCGTTCGTGAGAGCAAATATGACAGGTGCGACAGTTACATGATGCGCCCCTGGGCGACCTAGACGAACTCGACTTCGACTTCCCCCAACCCGTCGATGTGGCCGTGCAGGAGACCCGGTGTATCGATGCGATGCGCACCGACATAGGTGCCGGTCGTAATGGTCCATTCGGGCTCGATCGTGATGCCCATTGCGGCGCAATGATTGACGAACCAGACCAGCAGTTCGCGCGGATCGCCAGCGGGGTTGCCCGGCGCCTCCGGCACGAGCGAGGCGCCGTCGAACGTCAGTTCGAGCTCCGGCGCGACGAAATCGAGCACGCGGGCAAGCGCTGGGTAGGGCAGCGCGTGGCCGGTCACGAGTGCGCCATTGTTCTGCGCATCGGCGAGTTGGGCGAGCGGCGCGACATTGGGCCACTGCGCGAAACGGCTATCGACGATCTCGATGGCCGGCAGGATCTGGCCGACGCGCGCGAGCACCTCGTCGCGCGCATAGGCTTCGGCGCGCGGGACGATCGGTTCCGAAAAACGAAAGGCGATCTCCAGTTCCACGAGCATGCGGAAGAAGTGGCGGCGCTCGAAGCGCGCCGGCGATGCGTGCACGAGCGGCGCCGGGATCGGCGCGCCGGAGGCGGGGCCGCCCGGCGCGCGCGCGCCGACCTTCCAGCCGCCCGTGGTCATCTCGAGCCCGGCGAGCACCGCCTGCTGGATCGCATAGGCCGTGGCCGCGTCCGGCGGCACGCGCTCGGGTTCCAGCGTTTCGATCAGATGATGATGCCGGCGCGCATTCACGAGGCGTTGCACGAGATCGTCATGCGTCATGTCGGGTTCCTTGTTTGTGCTGTCATGCGGCGCCGGCGCTCGATGCCGGCGCAATCCGTCCTGCCTGGCGCGGTGCGCCCTCCCTTGCCCTGCGGCGCGGGTCCTTCCCCTTGCGGCGCCACCCCGTACGGATCGCGCTCGGGCATCGGCGCGCGCTGAACCGTCCAGCACGACGCCTTGCCGCTCGCGGGCACCGCTGGGCGCCGCAGTGTAGCGCGCCGAGCAGGCCGCGCAGATGACACGGCTGACAATGTACAGTAACGGCGCCCGCATGGCGCACGGCGGGGCCGCACAACGGGGTCAAAGGCGTAAAAAAGCCGCTGGGGCGCAGCGGCTGGCTCGCGTGCGCGGACGGCCCGCGCGGCTGATCAGATGAATCTCAGAAGGTTTCCCAGTCGCCGTTCGAACCGGCGCCCGACGCCACAGCGCTAACGGGCACGCTCGGGGTTGACGCGGGCCGTGCGGCCGGCTGGGCGGGAGCCGGAGCGCGGCGCGGCGCGCGCTTTGCAGCAGGCGCAGCAGCCCCGCCTGCCGATGCCGGGCGCGTGACAGCACGGGAGACGGAAGCCGCCCTGGCTGCCGGCGCGAGCTTCACCGGCGCGGGCTTCACCTGCGCCGCCCCTCCCGCTGCGTCTTCCAGATTGAACACCGCGACGGCCTCGCGCAGGCGTCCGGCCTGGTCCTCGAGCGACTGCGCCGCTGCGGCGGCCTCCTCGACGAGCGCCGCGTTCTGCTGGGTCACCTCGTCCATCTGCGTGACCGCGCGCGCGACCTGGTCGATGCCGCCCGACTGCTCCTGCGAAGCCGCCGCGATCTCGCCCATGATGTCGGTCACGCGCTGCACCGCGGCGATGATCTCGGTCATCGTGCGGCCCGCCTCGTCGACCAGCGCCGAACCCGCCTGCACGCGCTCGACCGAGGTGTCGATGAGCCCCTTGATCTCCTTGGCTGCCGCCGATGAACGTTGCGCGAGGCTGCGCACTTCGCCCGCCACCACGGCGAAGCCGCGCCCTTCCTCGCCCGCGCGCGCCGCTTCGACGGCCGCATTGAGCGCGAGGATGTTGGTCTGGAACGCGATGCCCTCGATGATCGTGATGATGTCGGCGATCTTCGCGGAGCTGTCGTTGATGTCGCCCATCGTGCCGACCACCTGATTGACGACCGAACTGCCCTTGTTGGCGATTTCCGAGGCGTTGGCGGCGAGCGCACTGGCCTGGCGGGCGTTGTCGGCGTTCTGCTTCACGGTGCCCGTGAGCTGTTCCATGCTCGAAGCGGTCTCCTGAAGTGCAGAAGCCTGCTCTTCGGTGCGCGACGAGAGGTCGAGGTTGCCCGCGGCGATCTCGCGCGTGGCCGTGGCAATCGATTCGGTGCCCGAGCGCACCGAGCGCACCGTTTCGGTGAGGCTGCGCTGCATCTGCGCGACACCGCCCAGCAGTTCGCCCATCTCGTCGTTGCGGCGTACGACCACGGGCCGGCGCAGATCGCCGGCGGCGATCGCATGGAAAGCGCCGAGCGCTTCGCCGAGCGGCTCCGCGATGGCGCGGCGCAGCGAGAAGAACGAATAGGCGGCCGCGCCGATGCCCACGAGCAGCGCCGCGATGCACGCGATGCGCAGTTGCGAGAACGCGGCCTGGGCGTCGTCGAAGCCCTGCTGCGCTTGCGTCATCTGGAACTTGTCGAGCACGGCGTCGGCCTTCGAGAGCCCGTCGTAGGCTTCCTTGAGCGCCTTGGCGCCCGCCACGACCTTCGCCTGGTCGCCCGACTGGACGGTCGTCATGAACTGGTCCGCGATCTGGTGCAGGGTATCGCGCCGGGCCGCGACTTCCTGGGCGAGGCGCGCTTCCTCGCCGTCGTGCGGCAAGGCCATGTACTTCTTCCAGAAGTCGTCCGACACGCCGCGCAGCATACGCGCGCGGTCGATCGTCGCGGCGGCGTCGGACGTACCCAGCTCGAAGGCGGCCCGGTCGAGTGCGAGGCGCTCGCGCGCGGCGTAGATCTCTGCGAGGTTGACCGCATGCGAACTCGGCATCTGGTCAGTGAAGGTCTCGCGATACGCGTCGTTCGAACGCGTGAGGCCCAGCAACCCGACCGCACTGATCGCGACGATCAACGTCGCCAGAAAGCCCATTGTGATGCCGATGCGCGCCTTGATACTGATGCCCTTGCCCATGACTCCCCCAACGCTTGTGGTGTGGTCGGGCCCAGCGCCCGACATCGAGTTGTCCCTCTAAGAGGCGTTTACGGCACAGGATTTCACGGGCTTGAAATGTGTATATGGTATGAAGTATTAGCGGAATCCATTCATGCGCGGCGCGAATAAGCCGCGCCGGGCCAGCTATGGCTTACGGCAGCAAGATGCGCGGATACGGTCAGCCCGCGAGTTCGGTGAGCGTGGGAATGGAAGGTTGAGCGCCCGCGCGCATGACGGAAACGGACGCCGCACGCAATGCGAAAGCGATCGCTTCGAGCGCAGGGGCACCGGCGGCCAGACGCGCGGCCAGGCCGCCGATGAAGGTGTCGCCGGCCGCCGTCGTGTCCACCGCATTGACGCGCGGCGCGGGCAGATGGGCGGGCGCGGCGCCGTCGAGCAGCACGCATACGCCCTGCGCACCGAGTGTCACCAGCACGTTGCAGGCGCCCGCCTCGCGCAGCGCCAATGCCGCGCGCGCCGCCTCTTCGGGCGTGCTCGCGGGCAAGCCGGTGAGCGCGGCGGCCTCCAGTTCGTTCGGCACGAGATAGTCGATGAGCGGAAGCCACTGCGCGGGCAGCGGCCCCGTAGCGGGCGCGGGATTGAGGATGGTGATCTTGCCGAGCCGCCGCGCGGCGGCCAGCGCGGCCGCCACGGCGTCGGTGGGCGTTTCGAGCTGGCAGACCACGACGTCGGCCTGCGCGAGCACGGCCTCATGGCGCGCGATCGTTTCGGGCGTAACCTCGCCGTTGCTACCCGCCACGATGACGATGGCATTCTGGCTCGCGTCGTCGACGACAATCAGCGCCACGCCGGTCGGCGCGCCCGGCGACGTTTCGAGCGCGCCACAGTCGATACCTTCTGCGACCAGCCCCGCGCGCAACACTTCGCCGTTGCTGTCGGCGCCGACCCGGCCGACCATCGCCACCCGGGCGCCCAGGCGCGCCGCGGCCACCGCCTGGTTGCCGCCCTTGCCGCCGGCCACCTGCGCAAACGCATTGCCGGCGAGCGTCTCGCCCGGAGCCGGCAAGCGCGGCGCACGCGCGACGAGATCCATATTCAGACTGCCGACCACGGCCACGCGAGCGCCGATCGGCTTGGCTGCGTCAGTCGTCACGATGCCTCCTCGATGGCTTGCGCCTTCGGTACGGCCACCCTGCCTCAGGCCGCAAGCGGCGCGTACTCCTCAGCGCCGACCCAGGGCCCCGTCGATTCACGAGGAAAGAGCGTAGGCGGCATAACGCGGCGCCGCGCCCTCGCGCCTTCTTCGCGCACGTTCGCGCCTTCCTCGCGCGCGTTCGCGATGCGCTCGATCAGCGTGAGCGCCGCCATGTCGCCGAGCGCGCGAGCCGGCTGGCCGACCGTCGAGAGCGCGGGCCAGGTGAAGTTGCCGAGTTCGATATCGTCGAAGCCGATGATCGAGCAGTCGCCCGGCACGCGCAAGCCGCGCTCGGCGGCCGCGCGCAAGGCGCCGATGCCCATCATGTCGTTGCCGGCGAAGATCGCGGTCGGCCGCACGCTGTCGAACAGTTGCGCCGCCGCGCGGTATCCGCCCGCTCCGGAAAAGTCGTTTTCGACGATCGCACCCGGCGCGATCTCCACGCCCCGCTCGGACATGGCGCGCAGGAAGCCGTGCATGCGCATCGCGCTCACCGCGGTTGTCACCGGCCCGGTGATACAGCCAATGCGCGAGTGCCCGAGTTCGAGCAGATGCCGCGTGGCGAGCCAGGCGCCGCGCTCGTGGTCGATCTGCACGAGATCGGCGTCGAGCCCCTCGATGTTGCGGTCGATCACGACGATCGGCTCGCGGGCATCGGCAAGCGTCGAGGCCAGCACGGCGTCGTCACCGGCCGAGGCGACGATGAGGCCGTCGATGCGTTTTTCCTGCAGCACGCGCAGGTAGCTGCGCTGCTTGGCCGGGTCGTCGTCCGAGTTGCAGAAGAACACGCAGTAGCCCTTGCGCGCGCAGGCGTCCTCGACGCCGCGCGCAAGCTCCGCGAAATACGGGTTGGTGCCGTTCGGCACGAGCAGACCCACGGTCGCCGTCGCACGCGCCTTGAGCGAGCGCGCCACCGCCGACGGCACGTAGTTCAGGTCGCGGATCGCACGTTCGACCTTGGCCCGCACGTCCGCCGACACCGGACGCGAATTGTTCACCACATGCGACACCGTCGTGAAAGATACCCCCGCCACGGCGGCCACATCCTTGATCGTCGCCATATTTATGTTGCTCCTGCTTTTTTGCTGCCCTGTTGCTGCCGGCTCTCTGCGCGCCCGTTGTTGGTTTGGTCTGGCGTCGCTTTCCCGGTCATTTCCGCCGGCCCGCGCTGCGTTGCGGACCGCGCCCTCGAAAAATTGTTATGCCCTGCTGCCTCTACGACTTCGCCTGCTGCGGTACGTGTCGAGCACGACCGCCACGACGATCACCGCGCCGGTGATGATCCGTTTGGTGGGCTCGTTCGCGCCGATCTGCGCGAGCCCCGCGGCCAGCACCGAGATGATCAGCACGCCGAAGAACGTGCTGATGACCGAGCCGCGCCCGCCCATCAGGCTCGTGCCGCCGATCACCACGGCCGCGATCACCTGCAGCTCCAGCCCCACGCCCGCGTTCGGATCGGCGGCTTCGAGGCGCGAAATCTGAAACAGCGCCGCGAGCCCGGAAAGCGCGCCCATCAGCGCAAACACGATCACCTTGTACGGCCGCGGATCGACGCCCGCCAGGCGCACCGCTTCCTCGTTGGTACCGATACCAATCAGATATCGTCCGAAGACCGTGCGCGTCAGCGTGAGCTGCGCGATCACCATCACCGCCACCGCGATCAGGAACGCCGGCGAAATGCCGAATGCGATCGGGTTCGAGAGAAAGTCGAACGCGTCGCCGATATACGCCGTGCGCGAATTCGTCATCTGGTACGCGAGCCCGCGCGCCGCTTCGAGCACGCCGAGCGAGACGATAAACGACGGGATGCGCCAGCCCACCGTCACCGCGCCCGTGAGCGTGCCCGTGGCCGCCGCGGCGACGAGGCCGAGCAGCGCCGCCGGCAACGCGCCCCAGCCCCACTTGAGCGACGCCACGCTCACCACCGAAGCGCCGAGCGCGAGCACCGAGCCCACCGAAAGATCGATGCCCGCGATGATCAGCACGAAGGTCATGCCCACGGCCATCACCACGAGATCGGGAATCTGGTTAGCGATCGTGCTGAACGTATCGTACGTGAGGAAATGTGAACTCAGCAGCGAGAACAACACGATCATCGCGATCAGCGCGAGCGCGAGGCCCAGGTAGTTCGAAAAGCCGAAGCGCGTCCCCACGGGCTTGCCGCTCGCCTGCACCGCATGCGGCGCAGGCTCGGGCGCCGCGGCCGGCACGATTTTGGTCGAACTGGTTCGCCCACCGCTATCGTCACCCTGCGGCGACGGTTGCCCGCGCAACGGATCGTTCGTCATGAAGCGCTCCCTCGTGGGTCGTCGTTTCGTTCCTGCGGCTTTCGCGTGTCCACGTGTGGCGGCACATCGCCCATCTCCGGCAGATCGCACGCGTTCGCGACCAGCGCATCCTCGGCGCGCAGCCCCGCGAACGCGGCGGCCAGCAGCTTGTCCTGACTCCACTCGTCGCGACCGTAGATGGCCGTCATCTTCCCCGCCGACATCACGCCGATGCGGTCGCAGATCAGCATCAGCTCGCGCAGGTCGCTCGACACCACCACGAGCGCCCGGCCTTCGCGAGCGAGCGCGCCCATCAGCGCGTAGATGTCGAACTTCGCGCCGACGTCGATGCCGCGCGTGGGCTCGTCGAACAGCACGACGCGCATCGACTGCGTGATGTCCCGCGCGAGCCAGCGGCCGATCACCACCTTCTGCTGGTTGCCGCCCGACAGCTCGCCCACCGGCTGCGCGGGTCCGGACGTGCGGATTCGCAGTGCGTCGATCTGCGTGCGCGCCAGCGTGTTCTCGCGCGCCGCGTCCACCACGCCATAGCGCGATACCGCGCCCACGTTGCCGAGCGTCACGTTCGCGGCGAGCGGCTGCGGCAACAGCAGCCCTTCGCCCTTGCGGTCTTCGGTGATGAGCGCGATGCCGAGCCGTACCGCGTCGGCGGGCGAGGCGATCTGCACCGGCTGCGGCGCCGCGCCCGGCGTGGGCGCCAGCGCCACCGTGCCGCGCTCCATGCGGTCGGCGCCGTAGATGAGCCGCATCAGCTCCGTCCTGCCCGCGCCGATCAGCCCGGAAACGCCGAAAATCTCGCCGCCGCGCACTTCGAACGACACGTCGCGCACGGCCTTCGCGCGCGTGAGCCCGTCCACCTTCAGGAGCGGCGCGCCGATGCGCCGCTGCCCAAGATCGATGCGCTCGCCAAGCTCGCGCCCGACCATCAGCGCGACGATGCGCTCGGGCGTAAGGTTGGCCATGGCGTCCACGCGCACGAGCTTGCCGTCGCGCAGTACCGCGACGCGCTGCGCGATGCGCTCGAGTTCTTCGAGCCGGTGCGAGATGTAGACGATCGCCACGCCGCGCGCCTTGAGCCGCGCGATCTGCTCGAACAGCAGCTCGACCTCGCGGGCCGTGAGCATGGCCGTCGGCTCGTCGAGGATCAGCACGCGCATGTCGCCGCCATCGGCACCACCGGCACTGCCGATCAGGTTGCGCGCGATCTCCACGAGCTGCTGATGCCCGATACCCAGCTCCCCGACCGGCGTGTCGGGGTCGATCGCTTCGAGCCCGACCTGCGCCATCGCGGCCCGCGCGTCGTCACGCAGCCGCCTGCGATCGATCCAGCCGAACCGCAGCGGCCCCGACTGCGGCAGCCGGTCCAGAAACAGGTTCTCCGCAACAGTGAGCGTGGGCAGCAGGTTCAGCTCCTGCATGACCATGCGCACGCCGAGCGCCTCGGCTTCGCGGCGGCTCGCCGGGGCGTAGGGCAGGCCCATCAGCGTCATGCTGCCTGCACTCGGCGCCGTGAGGCCACTCACGATCTTCGAGAGCGTGCTCTTGCCCGCGCCGTTTTCCCCCGTGAGCGCAAGCACTTCGCCGGCGTGCAGCGCGAGGCTGACGTCGGCGAGCACCGGCTGCTCGTAGGTCTTCCCGACGCCCGTAACCGTAAGCACGGCGGGCGCAGGTGACGCTACGTCGGGGACATTTGCATCCATCACGATCCTGTAGTCGCGAGCCGCGCCGCCGGGTTCAACCGGTGAGTCGCGCCGCCCGGATACTGCGGGTCCGCACCGCCGCTGCACGCTCCGGTAGAGCGTGCAGCGAACGGCGCGCTGGGCAGCGAATCGCCACACAGCGGAAGACGGCCGCCCATGCGGCCATCCCGGTACAAATAACGGCTGCGCGGCGAGATTCTTGAGCGTTTATTGCGTTGCGCACGCAAATACCGCCGCGGCACGCCGTGGCGCCTGCCAGCAGCGCTTTACTTCGTGACGAGCACCACAGGCGTTTCGACGATGCCCGACAGCTCCGACTGCTTCTTGTGCTCCTTGAGCGCCTTCAGGGCCGTGTCGATGCCGAACACGGCCTGCTTTGCCGCGTACTGGTCGGCGGTGGCGAGCACGCGGCCGTCCTTGAGCATGGGCTTGATGGCGCCGATGTTGTCGTAGCCGACCACGTACACCTTGCCCTGCTTGCCCGCCGCGCGCACGGCCGACACGGCGCCGATCGCCATGTTGTCGTTGCCGCACAGGAGCGCCTTGATGTCCGGGTATTCATTGAGCATGGCGGAGGCGACCGCGTTGCCCTTGTCGATCTCCCATTCGCCCGATTGCGTCGAGACGATCTTCGCGCCCACGGCGTCCATCGCGTCCTTGAAGCCCGCGGTGCGCTGCTGCGCGTTGGTCGTCGTGGAAACGCCCTCGACGATGCCCACCTGGTCGCCCGACTTCAGGCGCTTGGCGAGATAGTCGCCCACGAGGCGGGCACCCTTGCGGTTGTCCGGGCCGACGAACGGCACGTTCAGGTCCTTGGACTTGAGCACGTCGGCGTCGAGCTTGTTGTCGATGTTCACGACGATGATGCCCGCGTCCACCGCCTTCTTCACGACGGGTACGAGCGCCTTTGAGTCGGCGGGCGCGAGCACGATGGCGTCGACCTTCGAGACGATCATTTGCTCGACGATCTGGATTTGCGCGGCGGTATCGGTCTCGTTCTTGATGCCGTTGGTGATGAGATCGAACTGGTCAGCATTGTGCTTCTGATAGTCCTTCGCGCCGGTCTCCATGGTGAGGAAGAACTCGTTGGCGAGCGACTTCATGACGAGCGCGACCTTCGGCTTGTGAGGCGCCTGTGCGCGGGCCGCGAGCGGCAAGGCGCCGGTCACGGCGGTCGTGGCGAGCGCGCTGGCGGCGAGGAGGATGCGGCGGCGAATGCGGGAGTTCATTTTGGAAGTCTCCGGTTTGTCGGGCCCGGCTGGGCCCTGCTTTCTGGTTATGCGCAAACGTTTTCTGCCGGCCCATTCTCGGCGCAGGCGCTGAACGATGTCAACTTCGCTCTGTCACTGGCGTCGCTGCCGGCAATGCGGCGCCGCAGCAACGCCCGCCCCGCCTCAGAGCCGCCTCAGAGCCAGTTGATACGACGAAACAGGAAAAACAGGAAGATATCGAGCACGAGCATGGCCGCGAGGCAGATCTGGTAGCCAAACCTGAAATGTAGCTCCGGAATGTGCTCGAAGTTCATGCCGTAAATACCTGCGATCATCGTCGGCACGGCGAATAGCGCGGCGAATGAACCGAGCCGCTTGGTCACCTCGTTCTCCGCGAGCGAGATCATGCCGAGGTTCACCTGGATGGCCGTGACGATCATTTCGCGGCGAGCGTCGATCATGTTGGACACGCGCACGAGATGGTCGGACACGTCGCGGTAGTACGCCTGCATGCCCACGCAGACCTGCGGAATGCGGCCGCCCACGAGCTTGCCGACGGCATCGACGAGCGGCGTGACGTGATGCGCGAGGATCACGAGACGGCGCTTGAGCGAATAGAGATCCTCGATGATCGCGCGCGAGCCCGCGAGGTCGTGCTTGTCGAAGATGCGGTCCTCCAGTTCCTCGATTTCGGCAGAGAGCGTTTCGAGCACCGGCGCGTAGCGGTCGACCACGCTGTCCATGAGCGCGTAGAGCACGAACCCGGAGCCTTCGCGCAGCAACGCGGGCTCGCGCTCGCAGCGCGCGCGAACGTCGGTGAAACCCTGCTGCGCGCGGTGGCGCACCGAGAGCACGAAATTGGGGCCGGCGAATACGTTCACCTGGCCTATGATGACTTCGCCGTCGTCGTCGAGTTCGAGGGTGTGGAGCACGCAAAAGAGCGTGTCGCCGTATTCCTCGATCTTCGGACGCTGGTTGCCGTTCATCACGTCTTCAATGGCGAGCGCATGCAGGCCGAACTCCTCCTTCATCGCCGCCATTTCGCCGGCGTCGGGATCCTTTAGCGCGACCCAGACGAAACACTCGGGCTTCGCCAGATAGTCGCTGATGGCTTCGACGGTGACGTCGGCCAGTTTCTTGCCGCCTTGATACGCGACGCAGTTGATTAGCATGTTCCTTTTCTTCCGCGCGGCGGGTCGCGCCCGCGCCGCTTCGAGTTGCACCGGTTGCCAAGTTTAAGGGGTTCCGTCGACCGGCGGCGTCTGGACGGGTGCCCCAGCGGCGTGCGCCCGCCTGACGGGGCCTGGCCGGCGTTCGAGAGCACTGCCCGTGCCCGCCGTGCAACGGCGGCGGCGAACCGGCGGCCGTCTTCCGGCCGTCTTCCGGACTGCCGCGGGCCTACTGCGCGACGCGGCGGATGCCGATACGGTCATCCTTGTCGAATGTGACACCCGCGCGATTGGTGTAGCGCGGATCCACGAGAAAGCGCAGCTCGATCACGGGATCGAACTGCGTCGTCACGCCGATGCGGTGCACGCCCGGCTTGAGGTAGAACGTGACGTGCTCGCCGTCCATGAGGTCGGTCACGCGCTCGCCGTCGAGGTAGACGGGCGCGTCGCGAAATTTGACGATGACGTTGCGGGTGCGCTCGCGGCGCACGTCCACGGCCACGAGGCCCTCGCCCGGCTCGGTGTAGCCCGGCTTCAGGATACGTTCGGCCGGTACGGGCTTGAACGGCATGGGCTGCGGCTGCTCCTCGGCGCAGCCGCCGAGTGCGAACGCGGCAACCACCGTGAAGGCAGCGGCGAGGCTCGCAATCGACCCGCGCGACGGCAAAGGCGGCATGGGCGCTTTCCCCTTTTCTGACCTCTGGCTGCTGGTTCGCGCCCATCATATCCGTACGGACGCCGGATCGATCATCGTTGTTATATGCTTTGGGGAATGCGCGGCAGCGCTCGCAACCGGCATAAAGAGGAAGCGACGGCCATGTGGTACTTCTCGTGGATCCTCGGCATCGGCGTTGCGCTCGGCTTTGGCATCATCAACGTGATGTAGCGCCGGCAAAACGTCGCTCGCCAAACGCCTGTTCTCCCCGCTCGCCCGCGAGACCGGCGAGCCGTTCCGCCTGCTCGACAAGGACACGCTCTACGGCACCTATAGCGCCGCCGCGATGGGCGCGCTCACGCACGACCCGAACGATCGCGACAGCCCGCTCTTCCTGCAGCATTTTCGCGAACCCGAGTACCGGGGGCTCATCGACACCGCGCGCGAAAACCTGGAGCTTGGCGTGAGCGCGCTAGTGGTCGGCCCGTATCGCGCGAAGTGCGCGAGCGCAAGCTGTTCGACCGCGCGTGGCTCGGCGTCGGTCAGGAGGTGGGGCTCACCGTGGTGTGGGTGCATACGAGCGAGGAAACGGCGCACGCGCGCATCGTCGCGCGCGCCCATCCGATCGATGCCTACAAGCTCGCTCACTGGGACGAATACCGGCAGCGGCGCTTCATGCCGTCGGGCGCGCAACTCGACGGCCTTTTGCTCTTCGACAACAGCGCGCCCGCCGCGGCCGACTACGACGCCTTGCTACAGCGCATCGTGTCGGCAACGGCATCGACCTGAGATTTCAGGCCGCCACTTTCGCGCGGCTGTTGAGCGTCGCGCCTTCGTACACCTGACCGAAGCGATTCGCGAGGAACTGCTGGAGCGACACCTGCTCCTGGCGCACGAACCCAGCTTGCGGCAGACGCTTTTCGCGGAACAGATCGAGCACCGCGCACATGGCGCCGGCGGTGGTGATCTGGATCGCGCTCATGGGCACGCCGCACACCGTCTTCGCGAAGATCTTGCGCGTGAACACTTCCTGCACGAGCTTGCCGTCGCGCATGCCGGTCACGGTCATGAAGATGAGCACGACGTCCTGCTCCGTAGCGGGCACCGAGCGGCGCATGATGGATTTGAGCGTGTCGCGGTCGCTGGATAGGCGCAGGTCTTCGAGCAGGAACTGCATGAACGCGCGATGACCCGGATAACGCACCGACTTGTAGTCGAGCGACTCGACCTTGCCCGAAAGCGTCTCGCAGAGCGTGCCCAGACCGCCCGAGGTATTGAAGGCCTCGTACTCCACACCGTCGAGCGAGAAATGCTCGAGACCTTCGAGCGGCTGCACCCACTGCGTGCGACCTTCACGGATCGCTTCGCACGGCTGGCAGTACTCGTTGATGAGACCGTCCACGCTCCACGTGAGGTTGTACTTGAGCGCGTTGGTGGGGAACTGGGGCAGCGCGCCAACGCGCATCTTGACGTCGCGGATCTCGGTGAAGCGGCTCGCGAGCGCATGCGCCGCAATGCCGATGAAGCCGGGCGCGAGACCACACTGCGGCATGAAGACATGCTCGGCACCCTCGGCCAGCGCGCGGATCGCGTGGGTCGCGCGCACGTCCTCGGTCAGGTCGAAGTAATGGACGCCCGCGCCCTTCGCCGCCGAGGCGACGTTCACCGCCAGGTAATACGGCAGCGCGTTGATCAGCACGTCGTAGCCTTCCAGCGCGCCGCGCAGCGCGGCGGCGTCGCCAGAATCGACACGTGCGGTGGGGATGCCCTGCGCCGCGAGCGGCTCGAGCGCCTTCGCGTCGCGGTCGAACGCCGCGACTTCGTAGTCGCCGCTCTCGCGCAGCATATGGGCAATGGTGTGGCCGATCAGGCCGGCGCCTGCAATCGCAACTTTCATGTGTCATCTCCTTTGGTTTTCTATGCTTGGGGGATGGGCAGCGCCCGCTCAAACACAGTCTAGGGAGAGACAAATACGGTTCATAGACGCAAAACGATGCGTTTCGACCGCGATTTTCGTCATTATGACGATCAGTTTCGTCGAAATGACGAAATCATTCCATTTCGATGGCGAGTGCCTCGTCGTTCGGCCCGCGGTTCAGCCCTCGATTCAGCCTGTCACCGAGCCGCGATCGACCTTGCGCGCGAGCACGATCGACGTCGTCGTGCGCTCCACGCCGGGCATGCCGCCAATCTGGTCGAGCAGATCGTTGAGGCGGTCGGGCGAATCGGCGCGCAGCCACGCCACGTAGTCGTACTCGCCGCTCACCGCGCACAGCAACTGCACTTCGGGCATCTTGCCGAGGCGCTTTTGCACATCGGGTCCATGGCGCGGCGCGATGATGAGCCCGACCCACGCCTGCAGGCTCGCGTCGAGCACGTCCTGACCCAGGCGCACGCCGTAGCCGGCGATCACCTGTGTGCGTTCGAGACGCTCGATGCGCGCAAGCACCGTGGTGCGCGCGACGCCCAGGCGCCGTGCGAGATTCGCGACGCTTTCGCGCGCGTTTTCCTGCAGCAGCGCGACGAGGCTGCGGTCGAGGTCGTCGAGTTGATCGAGGCGCGGAGGTCTCATCGGGCGGCGGTCTGTATGGGAAGTCTGAACGGCGTCATTATCGCGCGTGGCTGCGCGCGCCGGGCGGCGCTCGCGGCGTGCAAGCCATGCGCGACGGGTATTTCCACGCGTTTCGTTTGTAAGCAAGTGTCGCAGCCGGGGCGTGGCGTAGCGAGAACGTGGTACTAATAACGGCTGCAGCCCTTCTGGCCATGCTACCCGCTACGAAATGATTCAAGGAGTCACAATGAAGAAAGCTTTCGTCATCCTTGCCGCCTCGCTCACGATGAGCGGCGCGTTCGCGCAGAGCGCCGCGCCGGCCGCTTCGGCAACCGCCGCGGCCGCGTCGAGCGCCGACGTGCGCGCCGCGCAGCATCAGCAGCGCGTCGAGGAGCGCATCACGTGGCTGCATACGCAGCTCAAGATCACGCCCGAGCAAGAGCCGCAATGGAAGGCGTTCGCCGACGTCATGCGCAGCAACGGCGAGACCATGGCAAGTCTCTTCAAGCAGCGTGCGGAAAGCGAAAGCTCGCGCAACGCGCTCGACGACATGAAGCAGTACGCGCAGATCGCCCAGGCGCACGCGGACGACATGCAGAAGCTCGTCTCGGCGTTCGAGCCGCTCTATACCAGCCTCTCGCCGGAACAGAAGAAGCTCGCCGATCAGTCCTTCCGCCACGGCAATGAGCACGGCCCGTCGGGCAACCCGGGCCATCCGAAGCACAAGGGCAAGGCGAAGCCGTCCGCAGGCGCCGCAGCCAGCGACACCGAAGCGGCCAGCACGCCGGCCGCGCAGTAAGACGGAGTAACCCGCCAGTCGGGCCGCGCTCCCATGCGTGCGCGACGGCCCGATCCAGGGTACCCTTGCGGACCGCGCAACGGCCGGGCAGTTCCGCCCGGCCGTTGCTACTTTGAAAGCCGTTTTTTGTGAAGCAGGTCCGCTGCTGCCGCCATGATTGAACTGACCCAACTCGACCTGCGTGTCGACCCCGCCGCACAGCGCGTCGTCAAGGACGAAACCGTGAGCGTCGAGTTCGCAGCCCTTGCCGGCGAGCTGATGAGCCTCGAAGGCCCGAACCGCTATGCGCCGGGCGACGCGATCATCACCGGTTCGACCGGCGATCGCTGGGTCGTCTCGCGCGATCGATTCGATGCGAAGTACCTGCCGGCGAGCGATACCCTCGCCCACGGCGACTCAGGCGCGTATCGCAACCGCCAGGTCGTGGTGCTCGCAAGGCGCATGGACGAGCCGTTCACGCTCGTGCGTTCGGCCGGCGGCGACCGGCTCAGCGGCGTGGCCGGCGACTGGGTCATGCAGTACGCGCCCGGCGACTATGGCGTCGTGCAGGCCGCACGCTTCGCCAAAGTCTACAAGCTCGCCGACTAAGTCCCAGCGCAACGCTGAGCGGGCGCGCTGCGCCCATCGCTTCGAGCACACGCTTTACGCAAATTCTTCGTCCAGCGCGATCGTCACCTCGCGCGGCACGTCTTCGCCCTTCGCGTGCTGTTCCTCGAGCGATTCGATCGTCGCCTCCACGTAGGCGCGCAACACCGCGAAGCTGCGACCGCGCAGCCGCGGCGGCAGTGCGCGATAGCGTGCGAGCGCGGCGGGCGCGATGGCGACCGTGAGCGCCATGCGGCGCGCCTTCGAGCCGAAGCGCATCGCCACCCAGTGCACGACCAGTTGCGGCACGCCGTTCTCGTTCGGCTCTTCGGCAAAGCGCGTCTGCTCTGGAAAGATGTCGGCGATCACGCGGGCGAGCTCGTCGAAATCGGGGCTCGCGCATTCAAACAGATAGGCTTCCATTGACGCCAGAAAAAAGAGTGAGACGCGCGCACTCACGCCGCGCGTGCGACGCGCCGCTGCTGGCGGCACGTCCTGAAAAGCACGACGGCGACCACCACAGCCGCCACCACGTACAAACCATCCACGGCCACGAGCGGCACGAGTTGCGCCTGGTACATCGCGGCAGGCACGTCGATGAGCGCGTGCACGAGGATTGCGAGCGGCAAAATCCCCTTCCATCCCGCGCGCACGCCGCGCCACATCAGCACCGACAAGGCAATCTGAAACACGAACGCGGCCGTGCGCTCTAGCGCGAACACGCCCGCGAAAAGCGGCGAAAGGCTAGCGAGAATCAGATGCACGCGCAAGACCGAGTCCATCGTGAGATTGGACAGATGCTCGTCGAGATCGCCGCGATTCGCGAGCACCGCGAACACGATCCACTGCAGTTGCACGAGCACGCCGACGAACCACGCCTCCGCACCCGCATGGCCGATGCCGTAGCCGAACGCCGCGCCGTCAGTGGGGGCGTTGGGCTTGCGTGCGCCGCGGCGCGCGATGAGCCGCATGGCGATATAGCGCCCGACCTCCTCGCACACGCCCGCGGCGAGCGCCCCGTACAGCACGAAGAAAACGGGATTCGAAAGCACCTGCGCGACGGCGGCGTTCTCGTGCAGCAGGTAGTCGTTGATGGCGCGCTCGATCACAGTCGCGAAAAACGCGAAGATGGCGACGCCTGCGATCGTATCGCGCCAGTCGAGCGCGAATGGCACGCGCAGCCGGCGATAGAGCGATACGGGCAAGGCGGCGACGAACAGCGTCGCGAGCGAGAGGCAGACGAGCGTGACCGGAGCTACGGACATGGGCTTCCTTATGACGTTCGGCACGCACGCACGCGCGCCGCAGCCCGAATGATCGCAGATATCGGCGCCTGCGCGCAGCCCTGGTTGCGCACGAGACCAGGAATCGCACCGTCGGACCTCTCCGTCAGCACGAAACGAGTGCCCGCGCCATAGTCACCCCAGCGTCGAAGCCCTCACGACCAGTTCGCCCTCGAACGCCGCCGCGCGCGCCTTGGGCGCCGCGCCCTCGATGCGCTCGTGCAGAAACTCCACCGCGCGATAACCAATCTCGCGCGTAGGCTGGCGGATCGTCGTAATGCCGGCAAGCTCGGCCCACTCCGGATCGTCAATGGCGACGAGCGCCGCGCGCTGTTGCCACTGCGCGCCGAGCGCCGCTTTCAGATGCAAGGCGAGGCGCAGCGCCACCGGCGCGTTGGCCGCGAACAATGCGCAACGCGCACCGCGCGCGAGCGCCTGGGCCACGTGGGTGTCGAGCGTGGCGAGCGCGGCTTGCACGGCGGCTTCATCGTGGAGATCGAGCACGTGCGTGAGGCCACGCGCCGCGCCCTTCGTCGCCTGCATCGACTCGCGAAACGCCGCTTCGCGCTCGCGCCGCGAACTTACCTGCTCGAACGGCTGCACGACGAACACGATGTCGTCGTAGCCACGCGCAAGCAGATGCTCCGTGCCGAGGCGTACGGCCGCCGCGTTGTCGAGGCCGACCATGTCCGCATCCAGGCCGTCGACGGTACGGTCGATCAGCACGGCCGGAATGCCGCCGCTGGCCACGGGTTTCAACATCGATTCACGCACGCCGAGTGCATTGACGATCACGCCTTCGACGCGATACGTGGTGAGCAGCTGAAGATAGCGCCGCTCCATGTCGATTTCGTTCGCCGCGTGGCAGATAAGCGGCATGTAGCCGAGCGCGTGACACGCCTCCTCCACGCCCTGCAGAATCTCCACCGAATAAGGATTGGCGAGATCGGCGAGCAACAGGCCGAGCAGACGGTTGCGGCCGCGCTTGAGGCCGCGCGCCATCTGGTTGGGGCGATAGTCGAGCCGCTCGATCGCCGCTTCGATGCGCGCGCGCAGGTCGGGCGAAAGCACGCCCAGCTCGCCGTTCAGATAGCGCGAGATGCTGGTCTTGCCGGTGCCGGCTTCACGCGCGACGTCGCTGATGGTCGCGCGGCGCGGCGCCGTGGCCGCGGCGCCCTGTTCAGCGTGATCCGTGCTGCCCGGACCCGCGCTCATCGCGCGAGCACGTCGCGGTTGACGACGTTCACGTCGAGCGTGCCAGCGAGCGCCGCGACGAGGTTCTCCGCTGCGCAGCGCGCCATCGCGTGACGCGTCTCGTGCGTCGCCGAGCCGATGTGCGGCAGCGCCACCACGTTCGGCATGCTCAGGAGCGGCGACGCGGGATCGATCGGCTCGCGCTCGAAAACGTCGAGGCCCGCGCCGTGGATCGTGCCCGCTTCGAGCGCCGCAATCAGCGCTTGTTCGTCGACGGTCGCGCCGCGCGAGGCGTTGATGAGAATCGCGCTCTTCTTCATCTTCTTCAGCTGCTCTGCGCCGATCAGGTGGCGCGTGGCGTCGGTGAGCGGCACCTGGAGGCACACGAAGTCCGAGCTTGCGAGCAGTTCGTCGAGTTCGACACGGCGCGCGCCATAGTTGCGTTCGGCCGCTTCGTTCGGGCTGCGGTTCGTGTAGAGCACCTTCATGTTGAAGCCGAGTGCCGCGCGGCGCGCGACGGCGCCGCCGATGCGCCCGAGCCCCACGATGCCGAGCGTTTTGCCCTGCACGTCCACGCCGAATTGCGCCGCGCCGATGCTGCCCTTCCAGTGGCCCGCCTTGACCCAGTCGGCCAGTTCGACCACGCGGCGTGCGCTCGCGAGGATGAGCGAGAACACGGTGTCGGCCGTCGATTCGGTCAGCACGTCGGGCGTGTGGGCGAGCACGATGCCGCGCTTCGTGAGATCGGGCACATCGAACTGGTCGTAGCCCACGGAGATCGTGGAGAGCGCCTTCACGCGCGAACCGTCCAGCATCGCCGGCGTGATCTTCACGCTCGCGCCGATCGCGCCGTCGGCGTCTTTTAGCGCGGCGGCGAGTGCGCCGGGCTGGTCTGCGTCGACGTCAATCAGTTCGGCATGCTCGCGCAGATAGTCGGCGACATCGGCGGGCAAGGCTTTGTAGACAACGATTTTCGGCTTCATAAGTGCGCTAGAAAAGAGAGTTATTTTCCGTGTGCCGGCGATGCATAACCACGGGCGGCGTCGCGCTGCGGCTTGACGGCGAGCGTGAGGCCCACCGAAACGAGCAGAGCCGCGCTCATGAACGCATAGGATGCCGCAGGCGAGCCCGTCGCGCCATTCAGATACCCGACCACATAGGAGCCGACGAACGAGCCGAGCGCGCCCATGCTGTTGATCAGCGCCATCGCGCCGCCGGCGACGTTCTTCGGCAGCAGTTCCGGCACGATCGCGAAGAACGGGCCATACGGCGCGTACATCGCCGCGCCCGCCACTACGAGCAGCGCGTAGGATACCCAGAAGTGCGTCGAGCCGAGCGCGTAGGAGAGCGCGAAGGCCAGCGCGCCGACCAGCAGGAACGGCCACACGAAGGCACGGCGATTGTCGAGCTTGTCCGATGCCCACGAGGCGGCGAGCATCGCAATGGTCGCCGCGAGATACGGCACGGCGGAGAGCCAGCCCGTTTCGACCATGCCGAGCGCCGAGCCATTCTTCACGATCGAGGGCAGCCACAGCACGAAGCCGTACACGCCAATGCTCCAGCAGAAGTACTGCGCCGAGAGCAGCATCACGGCAGGCGTGCGGAACGCCTCGGCGTAGTTGCGCACCGGCTTGATGGCGGCCTGCTCGGCGCGCATCGCGGCGTCGAGCGCGCGCTTTTCATCGTCGGAGAGCCAGGTGACCTGTGAGGGCTTGTCGCGCACGAGGAACCACCAGCACACGGCCCACACGACAGCCGGCACGCCTTCGGCGATGAACATGTGGCGCCAGCCGAAGGCATGCACGAGATAGCCCGAGACGACCGACATCCACAGCACCGTGACCGGATTGCCGAGGATCAGGAACGTGTTGGCGCGCGAGCGCTCCTTCTTTGTGAACCAGTTGCTGATGAAGATGAGCATGGCGGGCATCACGGCCGCTTCGACCACGCCGAGCACGAAACGGATCGCCATGAGCGACGGGATGTTCGTGACGACGCCCGTGAGCGCCGCGCAGCCGCCCCACAGCACGAGGCTCGCGAACACGAGCGTGCGCACGCTGCGGCGCTCCGCATACATGGCGCCCGGCAGTTGGAAGAAGAAGTAGCCGAGGAAGAACAGCGCGCCGATCAGCGACGAGAGCGCCGGGCTGATACCGAGATCGCGGTTGATGCCGGCCGCCGAGGCGAAGCCGTAGTTGGCGCGGTCGAGATAGGCGAGGCTGTACGTGATGAACACGACGGGCATGATTGCCCACCAGCGGCGCGGTGCGAGCGAGGTTGAGGTCATCGGTGTCTCCAGTTGATTGGGGCTCGGTACCTGACAGTGCCGCCCTCTGGTCTCATGTCATCTGGCGCGCCGCATGCGAATACGCTTTGCGTGGCGCCCCTTGTTCCGCTATGCGGCTGCCGCGGCAACCTGCGTTTGCGCGCCTTCGAGCGCATCGAGCTGCGCGCGCGTCGGCAAACCTTCCGAGTCGCCGATCACCTGGACGGCCAGCGCGCCGATGCGGTTGCCGCGAGCGACGGCCGCAGCAAGCGGGCGTCCTTCGAGCAGCGCGCTCACCACGCCCACGGCGAAGCCATCGCCGGCGCCCACGGTATCGACCACGCGCTCCACGCGCTGCGCTGCGACGCGGCCCTGCTCGCCTTCGGCCGTGGCGTAGTACGCGCCCTCTGCGCCGAGCTTCACCATCACGCCGCGCGCGCCGCGCGCAAGATAGAACTGCGCGATGGCTTCCGGGTCGTCCGAGCCCGTCAGCACGCGGCCTTCGCCGACGCCGGGCAGCACCCAGTCGGCGAAACTCGCGAGTTCGTTGAGCGTGCCGATCATTTCGGCTTGCGAGCCCCAGAGCGTGGGGCGCAGATTCGGGTCGAACGAGATTGTGCGGCCCGCGGCGCGCATCTCGTGTGCAAGCTTGAACGCCAGTTCGCGCGAAGAGGAAGAGATCGCGGGCGCCACGCCGCTCAGGTGCAGATGGCGCGCGCCGAGCACATAGTCGGCCTGATAGTCGCAAGCCGAGAGCTTGCTCGCCGCCGAGCCGCGGCGGAAATATTCGACAGCCGGATCGCTGCCGTCGTCGTTCTTCGACTTGAGCTGGAAGCCGGTCGGAAAGCGCGTGTCGGTGCTCACGCAGCGCGCGTCGATGCCTTCGTGTGCGAGCACGTCGCGCACGAACTGGCCGAACGAATCGGCGCCCACGCGGCTCATCCAGCCCACCTTGAAACCGAGGCGCGCGAGGCCGGTCGCGACATTGAGCTCCGCACCCGCCGCGCGTTTCGTGAAATGCGCGACCTGGGCAAGCGACCCCGGCTCCGTGGCGACGAACATCGCCATTGCTTCGCCGTAGGTGATGACATCGAGTGCTTCGGTCATGAGATGCGTTCCTGATGAATCGGATGGGGAGACTGGGGCTCGGCTTCGAGGCTTCAAGCGGCCGCGAGCCACTCGACGTAATGCGCGGCGGCGGCGTCCACGCGCGCCGGATCGAACGGAAACTCGATGCCGCGCGGCACGTGTGTCGGCAGCAGCGCAAGTGCGGCGCGGCACAGCGTGTCGTCGTCGCCCGGCGCGGCGGCGAAGCGGCGCGCGCCCTCGCCCACCACGGCCTTGCAATGGATGTATTCGACGTACGGCGCGAGCGCGGCGGCGGCGAGCAGCGGCGGCTCGCCCGGCCATTGCCAGTTGCCGATGTCGAATGTCATGCCGATCACGCCCGGCGCACCGCCATCGCGCAGCGCGTTGAAGAGGCCGATGAACTGGTCGAGCTTGCCGCCCTGCTCGAGCTGGCCGTTCTCGACGACGACGCGCGGGCCGTTGCCCGCTGCAACGGCGTCGCCCGTGCGCGCACCCAGTGCTTCGAGCAGGCTCGCGAGGCGCGCCGCGCTGGCGTCGCCCGCGAAACCGCCCAGCTGCAGCTTCACGAAACGCGCACCGAGTGCCCGTCCCGCGGCGACAGCGGCGCCAAGTGCCGCCTCGTCGAGCGCCCCATCCTCGCCATACAGCGCGTCCGGGGTGGACCACACGCGCCACAAACCCTCGTCCGCAAGCGCCGTTCCGAGCGCGCGCAGCGCTTCGGGCTGCGTGTCGGCGTCGTGCATCAGCTCGCGCCGCACCTCGAACGCCTGCGCGCCCGCGCGCCGTGCCGGCCGGCTCCATGCCGCGTGACCGTCACGCCTGATTGCCTGCGCGCCGAACGCGCTTGCCACGATTGCTACTTCCGCCATTGCCGTCTTCCCGTTGCCTGCCGCCGCACACTTTGCTCTTCTTGGAACCGGTTCCAAATCCAGCCCGAAAAAAAGCGCCTGCGCGCCGGGTGATTAGGGCGGATAGTGCGCGCTAGCCGCTCGGGCCGCCATTCTGGATTGCCCTGGGTCTGGTGGATCAGGCGCCCGGAACATCGGCGAGACACAGTTCCAGGAAGCGCTGCGCGACGCGCGAAGCCGCGCCCGCGTGCGGCACCAGGATCGAGAAGCGCCGCGCGAGCGGTTCCGGGCCAAGGCGGATCTGCCGCAAGGCGCCGTTCTCATGACGCATCGACATGGCCGAAACGAAACCGATGCCCATGCCCGCCCGCACCGCCTCCTTCACGCCCTCCACGCCTGCGATCTCCAGCGCCACGCGCATGGGCACGCCCGCGCGCGCGAACGCGCGCTCGACCACCTGGCGCACGCCCGAACCATCCTCGCGCAGGACCAGCGGCCACTGCGCGAGCGCTTCCACCGTAATGGCCGGCATCGCTGCGGCCGCCTCCCCTTGCGCGTCGAGCTGCGACGCCAGCGCGTGAGAGCGCGGCACGATCGCGACGATTTCGTCCTGGTGCCAGGGATGCACGGCGGTATCTGGCGGCAACTGCTCGCCCACCGGCCCCTCGATCAGCGCGATATCGACCGCGCCGAGCATGCCCGCGACGTCCGTCGTATTTCCGCTCGACGTTTCGAGCTTGACCTGCGGATAGCAGCCGTGGAATTGCGCCATCAGATACGGCAGCCGGTAGCTCGCGGGCGTGGTGGTCGCGCCGATGCGCAGCGTGCCGCGCTCGAGGCCGCGCAAGGCGTCGCGGTAGGTGAGCGCGTCGCGCCAGGTGTCGCGCAGGCGCGCCGCGTAGCCCGCGAGCTGCTCGCCCGTGGGCGTGAGGCGCACCCCACGGCCGTCGCGCTGATACAGCGGCTCGCCGATCTCCTCCTGCAGCAGCCGCAACTGGCCCGAGACGGCCGGTTGCGACAAATGCAATGCCAGTGCAGCTCGACTGATATTGAGATGCTCGGCGACTGCAGCGAAAGTTATCAGTTGTTCCGGGGTCATCGTGGAAAACCATCGTGTTGTCCTATATATTACTTCACAAATCACGATTTTTCATATCGATATATCTAAATTAGGATTAGGCCATTCGATAGCGACCTGTTCGCTACCCCATTTTTCGACCGGCTCGCCCGGTAGAGAGGCCGTCATGTCTACACCCAGTCTTGCGCACGCATCGCCGTCCACCCGCGGGCAGCTCAACGGCGTACTGTTCGTCGCGCTTTTTGCGGCCGCCGTCACCAGCGTCGCTTCGCTGCCCGCCATCGCCGGGCTCGGCATGAGCCCGCTGATCGTCGGCATCGTCGCGGGCGCGATCTATGGCAATGCGCTGCGCGACGGCATGCCCGAAAGCTGGGCCGCCGGCGTGAACTTCTCCGCGCGCAAGCTGCTGCGCATCGCCGTGGCGTTCTTCGGGCTGCGCGTGAGCCTGCAGGAAATCGCCCAGGTCGGCGTGCCGGGGCTCGTCGAATCGGTCGTGATCGTCGTGAGCACGCTCGTGATCGGCACCTGGGTCGGCATGAAGCTCCTCAAGCTCGACCGCGACACCGCCATTCTCACCGCGGCCGGGAGCGCGATCTGCGGCGCAGCGGCCGTGCTCGCCTTCGAATCCACGCTGCAATCGAAGCCGCACAAGAGCGCCATGGCCGTGGGTAGCGTCGTGCTGTTCGGCACGCTTTCGATGTTCCTCTACCCGGTGCTGTTCCGCGCAGGCTGGCTGCACCTCGATACGCTGGGCGCCGGGCTCTTCTTCGGCGGCACGATTCACGAGGTCGCGCAGGTGGTGGGCGCGGCGAGCAATGTGAGCCCCGAGGCCACGCACATCGCCACCATCGTCAAGATGACGCGCGTCATGCTGCTCGTGCCGGTGCTGCTCGTGCTCGGCGTGTGGCTCAACGGCGCGGCGCGCAGCAAGGCAACGGCCGACGGCCACGCCAGCCACGGCGGCGCGCGCAAGCTCGCGGTGCCCTGGTTCGCGCTCGGCTTCCTCGCGCTCGTGATCGTGAATTCGCTCCACGTGCTGCCCGAAACGGCCACCCACGCGGTCAACACGCTCGACACCTTCGCGCTCACCATGGCGATGACGGCGCTCGGCATCGAAACACGCGTCTCGCAAATCCGCCAGGCCGGTCCGCGCGCGCTGACCGCCGGTTTCATCATCTACCTCTGGCTGGTCGGCGGCGGTCTCGCGATCACCTGGGGCGTGCAGCGCCTGTTCGGATGACCCGGCGCCCAGGGGCCGCGCGCCCCGACCCGATCCCCTGTGCGCCGGCGCTCCCGGCCACCGGCCCCGCCTGCGGCGGGGCTTTTTGCGTTTCTGCGCGCGGCGCCCTTGCGCCATCTCGCGCGCGCACGCCACGCGCGTACCAGGCGCGACCGTTGCGAGCGATACTGTGCGTTGCTGTCCGTTGCGTGGGCAGCGGCCGCGCAGGCCGTGGCGAGCACGGCCATGAACGCAAGGGGACGACCGATGGCATACGAGCTCTATTACTGGGACGGTCTGCAGGGCCGGGGCGAATTCGTGCGGCTCGCGCTGGAGGAGGCGCAGGCGCCCTACGTGGACGTGGCGCGTGGCGAGAAGAAGGACGGCTTCGGCATCGGCGCGATGATGGGCGAACTGGAGAGCGACGAGCCGTATCCGCCTTACGCCCCGCCCTTTCTCAAGGACGGCGACCTGATCGTGCCGCAAACCGCCAATATCCTTTTCTATCTCGGCCCGAAGCTCAAGCTCGCGCCGCGCGACGAGGGCTTGCGCATCGTCGCGAACGGCCTGCAGCTCACGATCGCGGACCTCGTGACCGAGGCGCACGACACGCATCATCCGATCGCAAGCGGCCTCTACTACGAGGACCAGAAAGACGCAGCCAAGGCGCGCTCGGCGGATTTCATCGCGCATCGCATTCCGAAATTCATGAGTTATTTCGAGCGCGTGCTCGCACAGAATCCGGACGGCCCGCGCCACATGGTGGGCAACGCGCCCAGCTATGTCGATCTGTCGATGTTTCAGATCGTCGAGGGTCTGCACT
The DNA here is from genome assembly GCF_026343935.1 of Paraburkholderia sp. CNPSo 3076. Taxonomy (NCBI): domain Bacteria; kingdom Pseudomonadati; phylum Pseudomonadota; class Betaproteobacteria; order Burkholderiales; family Burkholderiaceae; genus Paraburkholderia; species Paraburkholderia sp. CNPSo 3076. The sequence continues at coordinate 45,790 of NZ_JAPMAL010000037.1, forward strand.
ATGCGTTTCCAAAGGCGACGAAGCACTTCGCGGATCACTATCCGCATGTCGTTGCGCTGCGCGACGCCGTGGCGAAACGCCCGAATATCGCCGCCTATCTCGCCTCGGAGCGGCGGCTGCCGTTCAACGAAACGGGCATCTTCCGGCACTACCCCGAACTCGACCGGGCCGTGCGCTGAATGCGCGCGGGCCGTGGAAGGCGTCCGCCGCCGCCCGGTTTCACGCACGCGGCGCGCAGTTGCCGCGCAGTTACCGCACTGCACCCGTTATGCTTGCCGCCGCACGTCGCGCCGCGCGCACGCGCGGCTTCCTTTCACCCGTAACCTGACCCGCCCGCCGTGCTGTCATTCCTGCTGAAACTGCGCACCCGCGCCCGCGATCTCTTTCGCCTGTCCGACGCCCACACGATGCTGATCTGGTCGGTCATCGTCGGCGTGGCGGGCGCGTTTGCGACCGTGATCTTTCGCGAGGGCATCGCTCATGTGCAAATGCTCTTTACAGGCAGCGAAGGCAGCCTCGTCGAGATGGCGCGCCATCTGCCGTGGCACCGGCGCATCTGGATGCCGGCCGCGGGCGGCTTCATCGCGGGATGCCTGCTGCTGCTCGCGCGGCGCAAGGCGCCCAGTAATAGCGGCAAGGCGATCCATGCCGACTACATCGAGGCGGTGGCGATCGGCGACGGCGTCATGCCGGTGGGCACGAGCATCTGGCGCAGCCTCTCGTCGCTCTTCACGATCGCGAGCGGCGGCTCGATCGGCCGCGAAGGCCCGATGGTGCAGCTCGCCGCCCTCGCCGCCTCGCTGATCGGCCGCTGGGTCCACTTCGATCCGCCGCGGCTGCGCCTGCTCGTCGCGTGCGGCGCGGCGGCCGGTATCACCTCGGCGTACAACGCGCCCATCGCCGGCGCCTTCTTCGTGACCGAAATCGTGCTCGGCTCCATCGTGATGGAAAGCTTCGGGCCGATCGTCGTCTCCTCCGTGGTCGCCAATATCACCATGCGCGAGTTCGCGGGCTACAAGCCGCCGTATGAGATGCCCGTGTTCCCGCCCGTGACGGGTGTCGAGGTGCTGCTCTTTGTGGCGCTCGGCCTCCTGTGCGGCGTGCTCGCGCCGCAGTTCCTCATGATGATGGCCACCGCGAAAAAAGGCTTTGGCCGCATCAATGCGCCGCTGCCCGTGCGGCTCGCGCTCGGCGGCCTCGTGGTCGGTATCCTTTCCGTGTGGACGCCCGAGGTGTGGGGCAACGGCTATAGCGTCGTGAACTCCATCCTGCATTCGCCATGGACCTGGACCGCGCTTGCCACGGTGCTCGTTTTCAAGCTCATCGCGACGGCCGCGACGGTCGGCTCGGGCGCCGTGGGCGGCGTGTTCACGCCGACGCTCTTCATGGGCGCCGTGCTCGGCTGCCTGTTCGGCCAGGGCATGCACGCGCTCTGGCCCGACGGCACCTCCGCGTCGTACGCCTACGCGATGGTGGGCATGGGCGCGTTTCTCGCAGGCGCGACCCAGGCGCCGCTGATGGCGATCCTGATGATCTTCGAGATGACGCTGAGCTACCAGGTGGTGCTGCCGCTCATGCTCTCGTGCGTGGTTGCGTATTTCGTCGCGCGCGCGATCGGCAAGGCGTCGATGTACGAAATCACGTTGCATCGCAACCGCGAGGAGGCCGAGCGCATGCGCCTGCGCATGACGCAGATGCGCGAGCTGGTGCGCCCCGCGCAGACTGTCGTACTGGAGAGCGCCACGGTGCAGGAGATGACGCGCGTGTTCCTCGAATATCCGGTCAAGTATCTCTACGTGACCGACGAGACGGGGCGCTTTCTCGGCGCGGTCGCGCTGGCCGACATCACCTCGGACCTGCTGCAAAAGCGCGACACCGCAAACAGGCACGCCCGCGACTACCTGAAGCCGACGTTCGACGTGCTCACGCCCGACATGCCGCTCGCCGTCGGCCTGCAGCACTTCATGTCGTTCCAGGGCGAACGCCTGCCGGTGGTCGAAAGCACGCGCGAGCCGACGCTCGCCGGCGTGGTGTACAAGACTTCGCTCCTCGACGCCTATCAGCGGATGAACGCGGAGCGGTAGGGCCCGGCCGGCGCGCGAGGCGCGTGGCAAAGCGCAGCGGATTTTCTAGAATCTAGAAGGAAACGCCGCTACGCGGCCCGCGCGGTGCGTCTGCGTACGGACGCGCGCGCAGGAGTCAGCGAGAATCGGCGCGGGGATGACCGGAGCGAAGATGAGCGAACCCTCACTCGAAGCCGTACGCCACGACCATGCGGGCTGGATATTCGTGCACTTGCAGGGCGAACCCTACGACCGGGGCGAGCAGCACGGCAAGTTGCTAGCCACCGAAATCCGCAACGCGATTCGCACCGCGCGCTACCTGGCGAAATGGGACACGGGTGAGGACTTCGACACCTTCATCAACGCGGCGATTGTGCAGTTCGCGCCGCGCCTCGACACCGAATTCGCCGACGAGGTCCAGGGCATCGCCGACGGCGCCGGCCTCAAGTTCGCCGAAGTCCTCGCCTGGAACGGCTACATGGACCTGCTGCAAAGCTGGTGGCCGGTTCATGTCGCAGCGCAGCAGGCGTCCCAGGGGCAAGGCGCGGTGCGCCCATGGCGCGGGCGGCGCGGCCACCACTGCAGCGCCTTCATCGCCACGGGCAGCGCGACGCGCGACGGCCGCATCGTCATGGCGCACAACTCGTGGGACCGCTACGCGGCCGGCGACGCCTTCAACGTCGTGTTCGATATCGTGCCCGACTCGGGGCACCGCATCCTCATGCAGGGCCTGCCCGGCTGCATTTCGAGCCTCACCGACTTCTGGATCAACGGCGCGGGCCTGATGGTGACGGAGACGACCATCTCGAACTTCATCGGTTACCGCGCGAACGGCGCCCCCGAGTTCTATCGCTCGCGCCGGGCGACGCAGTATGCGTCGAGCATTGCGCAATGGTGCGAGATGTTCGCCCAGGCGAACAACGCGGGCTATGTGAACAGCTGGCTTCTCGGCGACACCAAAACGGGCGAGATCGCGCGCTATGAACTGGGCCTGCAGCACGCGGGCTTCGAGAGCACGAAAGACGGCTTCTACAGCGGTTTTAACACGGCCACGGACCTCAAGATCCGCAACCAGGAATGCACCGGCGAAGCCGACGACTACACCGACGTCCGCCGCAACGGCGCGCGCCGCCTGCGCTTCATGCAACTCGCGCAGGAGCACCGCGGCGCAATCGACGCCGAACTCGCCAAGGCGATGATCGCGGACCATCACGACGTCTACCTCGAGCGCAGCGACAACCCGTGCTCGCGCACGATCTGCGGCCATCTCGAACTCGACGACGCGCGCTTCGGCGGCGCGGACCATGGGCCGTTCAACCCATGGGGCGCGAACGACGGCAAGGTGGTCGACAGCGAAATGGCGCGCGATCTGTCGTTCTGGGCGCGCTGGGGCCATCCTTGCGGCCGCCCGTTCGACGCCCAGGCGTTCATGCAGCGCCACCCGCAATGGAACTGGCTCAACGGCTATATGCGCGACCGCCCGTCGTGGCCCTGGACGCGCTTCGAGGCGCTGCGCAGGCCCTCGCCTTAATCCCGCGTAACGGCGGCGCGAGAAAAAAGCACACGCGTTCGAGACGTGTCGGCGCATTTCCTGCCATTATGGTATTTCCGTATGCGCCTCGCGCACATGAGCCGTCCAGGCGGTTTGTGGCGCCGTTGCGTAGCGGCGCGCCGGGCCGCCCCGGCTGGCGCGGCCGCCTGCGCCGCCACCAAGGCTGGCGGACGCGGTACGGCGCTTGCTGCGGCCTGTGGGCCGCATGGAAAGGAGGTCGAGCGATGAAAACCTCGACACTGATGACCACCGTGCTGTTGTCGGCGTCTTGCTTCGCCGCTCCGGTACGCACCGCGCAGGACTCACCGGTCGTCCAGGCCAGCGCGCACATCCCGCTCGCAAGTGGACAGTCCCACGCCTACGACGCCCCCGTGGCGCCCCCCGCCCCCAACGTGCCCGTGACCGCGAACGGTCGGCAACACTGGGAGTACCTCACGCTGCCCAGGTCGCATCGGCTGGACAAGACGCTAAGCCCGGACCTGCACGAACAGACCTGAGCCCGAGCGGTACCCCGGTTGCGAACAAGCGGCAAAGAAAAGTGGCGCATGGGCGGCAAATGAACAGCGCGTGCGCACGCCGCGAGGGCGTGTGAGGCGGATTGTGTATGCTTGAGGCGCGGCGCTAGCGCTGCGCGCCGCAATGCAAACCAGGCGCGAACACAATCTGAACAAAAACCGCACAACAAACGAGACGACGACGCGGACCGCCAACGCCGGCCGCCCGCGCAAAGGACGCCACGCATGTCAGCCTCTCGCATTCCCGACGAACCCATCGACCTGCAATTCGCCGACGTGCTGCGCGAAGTGCGCTGGCCCGCCAACAAGGACGAACTGGTGGACGCCGCGCGCGAGGCCGGCGCCAGCAACGAGGTGCTGGCGATCCTCGACGGCATGCCCGAGCAGGATTATCAGGACGTCGCGTCCGTTACGCGGCTGATCGGCAGCAACTACGGCCCTGGCCTCGGCGCCTGAAGCGCGCGCGTCGCAGGCTGCGTGCTTCCTGGGCTCACGCGTCGCGGCCGAACACGACTCGCGCGAAGAACGTCCCCAGCACGGTTTCGACGACCGGCGTTGTGACGTGCTGCGGATCGGCCGTGGCGAGAAACTGCACCCCATCGCACAGCCCCATCAGCCCGAGCGCGAGCAACTCAGGATCGAGCGGCACCGGCATGCCCACGCGCGCCGCAAATTCTTCGATGTACACGGCAAGACTCTCGCGCTTTTCCTTCATGAACGCGTTAAAGCGCGTGCGAAAGCGCGCGTCGCGCGTGGCCAGCAGCTTGGCTTCCACCCACAGCAGGAAGACCTTGTTGTCCTGCGGCATGCGACTGTAATAGGCGAGCACGCGCGCCTCCATCTGCTCGCGCGAGACCTCGGTCTCGAACATGGCGCGCAGATCGGTCTGCATGGCTTCGTGATCGCGCCGCAGCAATTCCACGAGCAGGTCCGACTTGCCCGAAAAGTTCGAATAGAACGCGCCGCGTGTGTACCCCGCCGCATGCGCGATGTCCTCGACGCTCGTACCCGCGAACCCTTTTTTCATGAACATGGCCTGCGCGGCGTCGAGCAGGCGCTCGCGCGTCTGGTCGCGGCTTTGTTCGCGGGTGAGTCGGATGCGCTTCATGGCGTGGGGCGTCGTTATGTGTCGCGGATTGACGCGAGTCTAGCACTGAAACATTCCTCGGATTCAGTTTCGCACTCAGATACAAGGTTGTATTAGAATCCGACTCATCATCCCAAGTCCGGGTGTGCGCGCGAGCCGCGCCGCGCCCGTGACTCAACGGTGGCGCAACCGGCCTGGCGGTTTTGTGGTCTGCGTGCGCACCCACCCTATCGAGGTCCAGGTGAATCGTTGCGGTCGTGGCGCATCGAGCAGGATGCGCAGTGGTACCGGTAAGTTCAGTGCGCCGTGGCGGCATGCCGCGAATGTGCTTCTCGTGCTCGGCGTTGCCGCGCTGGCTGCCTGCGGCAAGCAAAAGGAAGCGCCGCCGCAGCCGCGCCCGGTCGTCTCGATGACCGTGCACCCGGACGGCGGCGGCGTGAGCCCCGTCTATCCCGGCGATATCGAGGCGCGCAACGCCACGCCGCTTTCGTTTCGCGTGAACGGCAAGATCGTCGAGCGCAGCGTGCGCCTCGGCGACAGCGTCAAGCCCGGCCAGACGCTCGCGCGGCTCGATCCGGCGGACTTCGAAAAGAACGCGGCCAGCGCGCAGGCCCAATTCGACGCCGCGCAACATCGCCTCGTCTTCGCGAAGCAGCAGCTCGATCGCGACACGGCCCAGTCGGCGGCCAATCTCATCGCCCGCGCGCAGCTCGAACAGACGCAAGATGCGTACGCATCGGCCGCGGCCCAGCGCGATCAGGCCCAGCAGCAGCTCGCACTGGCAAAGAACCAGTTGCGCTACACGCAGATCGTCGCCGACCATGCGGGCGTCATCACCGCCGAAAACGCCGATACCGGCCAGAACGTGCAGGCCGGCCAGGCTGTCTATCAGCTCGCGTGGAGCGGCGACGTCGACGTCGTATGCGACCTGCCCGAGCGCGCCGTGGCCGCGCTGCACAGCGGCGACACCGCGCAGGTCACGCTCGGCGCCCTGCCCGGCCAACACTACACGGCGCGCCTGCGCGAACTCGCCGCCGCGGCGGACCCGCAAAGCCGCACGTGGCGCGCGAGGCTCACGCTCGAACATCCCGATGCCGACGTGCGTCTCGGCATGACTGCCAACGTGGCGTTCGCGGCCCCTGGCGAGGCCAATGCGCCGGCCGCGTTTACCGTGCCCGCTACTGCGCTCTTCCACGACGGCGAAGCGGCCGCCATCTGGGTCATACACGCGCCCGACAACGTGCTGCAGTTGCGGCGCGTGAGCATTGCGCGCTATGACGCGCGCACGATCACCGTGGCGGGCGGATTGCAGGATGGCGAACGCATCGTGCTGCAAGGCGTCCACACGGTCCACGCGGGCGAGCAGGTGCGCCCGGTGGCGCCGCTGCATCCCGAGGACTTCGCGTCATGAGCCAGATGACGGGCTCGGGTCCCGGCTCCGATCACGAAGAGGGCCGCTTCAATCTGTCGGCGTGGGCGCTTCGGCATCGGGCGCTCGTCACCTTTCTCGTTGCGCTGGCAACGATCTTCGGCGCGCTCGCCTATACGCGTCTTGCGCAATCGGAAGACCCGCCCTTCACGTTCCGCGTGATGGTCATCCAGACCTTCTGGCCCGGCGCGAGCGCGCGCCAGGTCGAGGACCAGGTGACGACCCGCATCGGCCGCAAGCTTCAGGAAACGCCTTACATCGACTTTCTGCGCAGCTATTCGCGGCCCGGAGAATCGCTCGTGTTCTTCACGATGAAGGACTCCGCGCCCGTGAGCGAAGTGCGCGAGACCTGGTACCAGGTGCGCAAGAAGGTCGGCGACATTGCGTACACGCTGCCCCAGGGCGTGCAAGGGCCGTTCTTCAACGACGAATTCGGCGACGTCTACACCAACATCTACGCGCTGGAGGGCGACGGCTTTTCGCCCGCGCAACTGCACGACTACGCGGACAAGCTGCGCGAGCAGCTGCTGCGCGTGCCCGACGTCGGCAAGGTCGACTATTTCGGCGATCCGCAGCAGCGCATCTACATCGAGATTCCGAACACGCAGCTCACACGCCTCGGCATCTCGCCCACGCAGCTGGGCCAGGTGATCGGCGCGCAGAACAGCGTCTCCGCCGCGGGCACGCTCACGACCGCCGACGACCGCGTGTTCGTGCGCCCGAGTGGTCAGTACGAGGACCTCAACTCAATCGCCGATACGCTGATCCGCGTGAACGACCGCACGTTTCGTCTGGGCGACATCGCCACGATCCGGCGCGGCTACGACGAGCCGCTCGCCACGCAAATGCGCTTCCAGAACCAGGCGGTGCTCGGCATCGGCCTCACGATGCAGCCGGGCGGCGACGTGATCCGCCTCGGCAAGGCGCTCGATGCGCGCGTCGAGCAGTTGCGCGCGCAACTTCCTGCGGGCCTGAAGCTCGTGGAGGTGTCGAGCATGCCCGATGCGGTCTCGCGCTCGGTGGACGACTTCGTCGAAGCCGTGGCCGAGGCCGTGGGCATCGTGCTGCTCGTGAGCCTCGTTTCGCTGGGCGTGCGCACGGGCATGGTGGTCGTCATCACCATTCCGATCGTGCTCGCCGTCACCTCGCTCGCGATGTACCTCTTCGGCATCGGTCTGCACAAGGTTTCGCTCGGGACGCTCGTGCTCGCGCTCGGCCTGCTCGTGGACGACGCCATCATTTCCGTCGAGATGATGGCGGTGAAGCTCGCGCAGGGCTGGAACCGCACGCGCGCCGCCGCATTCGCCTACACCAGCACCGCGTTCCCGATGCTCACCGGCACGCTCGTCACCGTTGCGGGCTTCTTGCCCATCGTGCTCGCGAGGTCGAGCACCGGCGAGTACACGCGCTCGATCTTCCAGGTGTCCGCCATCGCGCTGATCGCCTCGTGGTTCGCGGCTGTGGTGCTGATTCCGCTGCTGGGCTACCGGCTGTTGCCGGAGCGCAAGCCCGATCCGGATGTGGCGCCCGCCGCGCACGGTGAGGATCACGAGCACGAGATCTACGACACGCGGTTCTACCGGCGCCTGCGCGGCTGGATCGGCTGGTGCATCGAGCGCCATGCCGTTGTGCTCGTGCTGACCATCGCGCTTTTCGTGGCCGCGCTCGCGTGCTTCAAGCTCGTACCGCAACAGTTCTTCCCGAGTTCCGATCGGCCCGAACTGCTTGTGGACGTGCGCCTGCCCGAAAGCGCCTCGATCGATGCGACGCTGCGCCAGACGAAGCGCCTCGAAGCGGCGATCAAGGGTCGCCCCGAGATCGACCATTTCATCGATTTCGTCGGCACCGGCGCGCCGCGTTTCTATCTGCCGCTCGATCAGCAGTTGCAGCAGCCCAATTTTGCGCAGTTCGTGATCACGACGAAGTCGGTCGAAGACCGCGAGAAGCTCGCAAGCTGGCTCGAACCGATGCTGCGCGACAAGTTCCCGGCCATCCGCACGCGTCTCTCGCGGCTCGAGAACGGGCCGCCGGTCGGCTACCCCGTGCAGTTCCGCGTGAGCGGCGACGACATCCCGACCGTGCGCGACATCGCGAACAAGGTGGCGGCGACGATGCGTGCCGATCCGCGCACCGACAACGTCAGTTTCGACTGGGACGAACCGGCGGGACGCTCGCTGCACTTCCAGATCGACCAGCAAAAGGCGCGCGCGCTCAATGTCTCGTCGCAGGACATCGCCAACTTCCTGCAGATGACGTACTCGGGCTATACCGTCACGCAGTTTCGCGAGCGCGACAAGCTCATCAGCGTCGATCTGCGCTCGCCCGCGGCCGAGCGCGTCGATCCCGCGCGTCTGCTCACGCTCGCCATGCCCACACCCAACGGCCCAGTGCCGCTCGGTGCGCTCGGGCATCTCGCCAACGATCTGGAGTACGGCGTGATCTGGTCGCGCGACCGGCAGCCCACGATCACCGTGCAGTCCGACGTGCGAGCGGGCGCGCAAGGCATCGACGTCACGCATGCGCTCGACGGCAAACTGGACTCGATCAAGCGCGCGCTGCCGCCCGGCTACCACATCGAGGTGGGCGGCTCCGTGGAGGAAAGCGCGAAGGGCCAGGCGTCGATCTTCGCGCAGTTGCCGGTGCTCGCCATTGCCGTGCTCACGCTGCTCATGATCCAGCTGCAAAGCCTCACGCGCGTGCTGATGGTCGTGTTGACCGCGCCGCTCGGTCTGATCGGCGTGGTGATCGCCCTGCTCGTGTTCCGGCAGCCGTTCGGCTTCGTGGCCATGCTCGGCGTGATCGCCATGTTCGGGATCATCATGCGCAACTCGGTGATTCTCGTGGACCAGATCGAAACGGACATCCGCGCCGGCCACAAGCGCTTCGACGCCGTGGTGGGCGCAACGGTGCGTCGCTTCCGGCCGATCATGCTGACGGCCGCGGCCGCCGTGCTCGCGCTCATTCCGCTCTTGCGCTCGAACTTCTTCGGACCGATGGCTACGGCGCTGATGGGCGGCATCACGATTGCGACCGTGCTCACGCTGTTCTTCCTGCCCGCGGCTTACGCGGCCGCGTTCCGCGTGCGCAGCAGCGAGACTGACGAGACCGGCAAGACGCCGGAACAGGCATCATGAAGATGGATTCTTCGACATTGGCGTCGGGCGCGCGCGAAACGACGCGCTTGCACGCAACCCGTTTTGCGCTCGCGCCGGGCTTGCTCGCCGCAGGCGTCGCGCTTGCGCTGGCCGGCTGCGCGCTGGGCCCGACCGGTGAGCCGCCCGCCATGCCGCTGCCCGAGCACTACGGTGCGCAGGCGCAACCGGCACAGACGATCGCCGCCCAGGGCGTCGCGCAGCAGTTCGTGACGGGCGCGGAACCGGTGCCGCAATGGTGGACGCTCTACGGCTCCGACGCGCTCGACGCGCTCGTGAGCGAGGGCCTCGCCAACAGCCCGAACCTCGCCGCCGCCGACCACAACCTGCAAGCCGCGCGCGAGCAGTTGCGCGGCCAGATCGGCAGCTCGCTCCTGCCGACCGTCGACGCCATCGGCATCGCGCAACGCCAGCAGCAACCCGCGATCCCGCAGTTCGGCATCGACCGGCTGCAATACGGGATTTTTGCGGGCTTGATCGACGTTCGCTACACCTTCGACGTGTTCGGCGCGACCCGCCTGAACAACGCGGCGCTCGCCTCGCGCGTGAACGTGCAGGCGTTCCAGTTCGAGGCTGCGCAGCGCGCGCTCGCGGCGAACATCGTGGCGAGCGCGCTCGGCGCGGCAACACTGCATGCGCAGATCGACACGACCGGGGAGCTGATCGCGCTCGCCAATGCGCAGGCCGACGACGTGCAAAAGCGCTACGCGCTCGGCTCGGCCTCGCGCACCGATCTGCTCAGTGCGCAGCAGAGCGCGGCGTCGCTCGCGGCGAGTCTGCCGGGGCTACGCCAGCAATGGGTCGCGCAGCGCCATGCGCTCGCCGTGCTGATCGGCCGCACACCCGACCAGGCGCCGCCCGACCTCGATCTCGCCAGCCTGACCTTGCCCGCGCAGGTGCCCGTGGTCATCCCCTCAGAACTCCTGAGAACCCGTCCCGACATCCAAGCCGCCGAAGCCACGCTCAAGGCGGCCGCAGCCGGCGTCGGCGCCGCGACTGCGCAGATGTACCCGAGCATCACGCTTTCGGCGGCGCTCGGCCAGGGCGGCTTCAGCTGGCCGGTCGTGACTTCCGGCGCTGGCGCGCTGTGGGCGATCGGCGCTTCGCTTTCGCAGCCGATTTTCCACGGCGGCGCACTCGTCGCGCAGCGGCGCGCGGCGTTGCAGTCCTACGAGGCGGCCAACGACACCTATAAGCAAACGGTGCTCACGGCGTTCCAGGATGTCGCCGACCGTCTCGCCGCGCTCGATCACGACGCCCAGGCTCTCGACGCGGCCAGTACCTCGGCGCGCACTGCCCAGGGCGTCTACGAGGACACCGACGCGCGCTACAAGCTCGGCGCGGTGCCGTGGTACGCGGTGCGCCAAAGCGAGCAGCAATGGCGTAACGCGCGGCTCGATGAAATCCGCTATCGCGGCACGCGGCTTTCCGATACGGCCGCGCTCTTACAGGCGATGGGCAATCCGCCGGTCAATCCGGCGACGCTCGGCAGCGGGCGCGGGGCGGACACGGCCGCTGCCGCCGCCGCGCCCGCATCGGACGCTGGAGCCGCCGCGCAAGGCAAGTGACACACGCGGTTTTCCGGGCGCCTCGGCGTACCATGATCGCAAGCGCCGCTCACGCCGGCGCAACCGCTTCACGGAGACGACACCATGCCCCGCCCATCGCTCGACTTCTGGTTCGACCTCGCCAGCAACTACAGCTATCTGAGCGTGATGCGCATCGCCGCGCTCGCGTCGCGAGGTGGCGTGGAGGTTCACTGGCGGCCCTTCCTCCTCGGCCCCATTCTCGACGCACTCGGCTGGGAAGGTCCGCCCTTCGTCGTGCAGAAGGAAAAAGGCGCCTATGTGTGGCAGGACATGCGGCGGCAGTGCCGCAAATACGCGCTGCCGTGGCAACAGCCCACCGAGTTTCCGCGCCGCACCGTGCTCGCGACGCGCATCGCCGTGCTCGCCGCCGACGAGCCGTGGCTGCCCGACTGGTGCCGCGCCGTCATGACGCGCAACTATGGCGACGACCGTGAAGTCGATTCGCCCGAAGCGGTCACCCACCTGCTCGCCGCGCTGGGATTGCCGGCACAGCGGCTCATCGAGGAAGCCGGCAGCGAGGCGAACCGGCTGCGCCTGCGCGAGCGGACCCAGGCGGCTCGCGATCTCGGTATCTTCGGCGCACCGACGTTTTTCGTCGGCGCGGAAATGTTCTGGGGCAACGACCGGCTGGAGGACGCGATCGAGGCGGCGCTCTGCGCGCCGCGAAACCGGGATATTGCGTAGCCCTCATCTCCGCGCTTCACTGCCATAGGGCCATTCGTATTCCTGCATATTCAGGCCGTCACGTATTCGCGCGGTTCGCACAGCCAAACCTTCGGACTGCGTGATGACAGCGTGTTTTGAAGCGCGATGCCTCATACCGCTCGTCTGCGTACAAAGCCTTTGGCGTCAGGCAGTTAGCTTCGATATCCCAGGGTTATGAACAGGGGCTTCAACAAAAACTGTGGAAAAGTCGGCGCGAGAGTTACCCACAGATTTCGTTGACAGCCCTGTGGAAAAGCCCTGGAAAGCTCGACCAACCCATTGGCCCACAAGGAAATTCCGCTCGCCAAACAAAAAACGGCGCGCCGTTGCCGACGCGCCGTGTTTATCCTGCAGAACTCATCAAACCAGCATCAAGGCTTGTTCGATTCGAACAGATCCATGATCTGCTTCTTCTCCGTCGTCGTCACGTTCGGCGGCGTCATGCCGCCCGGACCCATGCTGCCGGTCGCGCCGCTGGCATCGCTCGCCGCACCCGCCGGGTTCGCCGAGTCCAGACCGATGCTCGCCACGAAGCCGTTACCCGGCGTCATGTCCGAGAAGTACAGTTCGTCGTTGATCGTCGTGAGGCCCTCGGGCATCGCCGGCTCTTCCTGCGGCACGCCGCGCAGCGCACGCTGCATGTACTCCACCCAGATCGGCAACGCGAGCTGCGCGCCGAATTCGCGGCTGCCGAGACTCTTCGGCTGGTCGTAACCCATCCACGCCACGGCGACCAGCGTGCGCTGATAACCCGCGAACCAGCCGTCCTTGGCATCGTTGGTCGTACCGGTCTTGCCCTGCAGGTCGTTGCGATGGAGCACGTTGGTGCCGGCGCCCGTGCCCGCCGTCGCCACCGAGTGCAGCAGGCTGTTCATCACGAACGCGTTGCGCGGCGAAAGCGTTTGCGGCGCATTCTGGCCCGCCACCAGCGGCTGCGCGCGCAGGATCGGCTGGCCGCGCGCGTCGTCCACTTCGGCGATCAGGTACGGGTTGATGCGATAGCCGCCGTTCGCGAACACGCTATACGCGCCCGCCGACTGCAGCGGCGTAACCAGGCCCGCGCCGAGCGCCATCGGCAGGTACGGCGGGGTCTTGTCCGCGTCGAAGCCGAAACGCTGCGTCACGTAGTCCTGCGCGTACTTCGTGCCGATGTACGAAAGGATGCGGATCGACACGAGGTTCTTCGACTTCTGCAGCGCGAGGCGCATCGACATCGGCCCTTCGGGCTGGTCGTCGTCCTTCGGCTCCCACGCATCGCCGCCCGGCGTGCTGGGGGGGAAGTACAGCGGCGCGTCGTTGATGATCGTCGCCGGTCCGAGGCCCTTTTCGAGCGAGGCCGAGTAGATGAACGGCTTGAAGCTCGAACCCGGCTGACGCCATGCCTGCGTGATGTGATTGAACTTGTTCTTGTTGAAGTCGAAGCCGCCAATCAGCGCACGGATCGCGCCGTCCTGCGGCGTGAGCGAGACGAGCGCGCCTTCGACCTGCGGCAGCTGCGTGATCTGCCAGTTGCCCTTCGCGTCCTCCATCAGGCGCACGATCGAGCCGGGGCGAATGCGCAGTGCCTGCGAGGCGCGTGGCGAGAGCGCGGCCGCGACGAAGCGCAGGCCCTCTCCCGTCACCGTCACCGAGGTGCCGTCGAGCTGTTGCGCCGTGACCGACTTCGGGCCCGCGTCGGTGACGACCGCCGAAACCAGGTCGCCGTTGTCCGGGTGATCGGTGAGCGCGTCTTCGATCGCCTGCTCGCGGTCGTCGCCGTCGGCGGGCAGTTGCACGAAGCCTTCCGGTCCGCGATAGCCGTGGCGGCGCTCGTAGTCCATCACGCCCTTGCGCACGGCCGCGTACGCGGCGTCCTGGTCGGCCGAATCGATCGTCGTCGTCACGGTCAGGCCGCGCGTATAGGTCTCGTCCTTGTACTGCGCGTACATCATCTGGCGCACCATTTCCGCGACGTATTCGGCGTGCACGTTGTACTCGGTGCCGGCCGTCTTCGTCTGCAGCGGCTCCTTGATCGCTTCGTCGTACTGCGCCTGCGTGATGTAGCCGAGGTCGAGCATGCGCTTGAGGATGTACTCCTGGCGAATCTTCGCGCGGTGCGGATTGACGATCGGGTTATACGCCGAAGGCGCCTTCGGCAGGCCCGCGAGCATCGCCGCCTGGGCGAGCGTGATGTCCTTCAGGTCCTTGCCGAAGTACACGCGCGCGGCGGCCGAAAAACCATAGGCGCGCTGCCCCAGATAAATCTGGTTCATGTACAGCTCGAGAATCTGGTCCTTTGTGAGTGCGCGCTCGATCTTGTAGGCGAGCAGCATCTCGTAGACCTTACGCGTGTAGGTCTTCTCGCTCGACAGGAAGAAGTTGCGCGCCACCTGCATCGTGATCGTGCTCGCACCCTGCGAGGCGCCGCCGTGCATCAGGTCGGCCACGCCGGCGCGCAGGATGCCGATGAAGTCCACGCCGCCGTGCTCGTAGAACCGGTAGTCCTCGATGGCGAGCACCGCCTTCTTTTGGATGTCAGGAATATCCTGGAAGCGCACGAGTTGACGACGCTCTTCGCCGAACTCGCCGATCAGCACGTGATCGGCGGTATAGATGCGCAGCGGCACCTTGGGCTGATAGTTCGTGAGCGCGTCGAGCGAGGGCAGTTGCGGCCCCATCACGACGAGTGCGTAGCCCAAGAGCAGCGCACCGACCACGCAGAGCGTGCCGATCAGGCCGACGAACCAGAGCGCGAGCGTGGTGCCGATGGAGCGCCGCTTCGGGCTCCCGTCGCGCGGCCCGTTGCCGCCGGACCCGCCGCCCGATTCAGGCCGGCGAGGCGGCTGGCGCCCGTTGTTGAAGGAGGGTTCCCGATCTTCGTTCGGGTACTGCGGTGAAGGCGGTCGTTTGATGATAGGCATGACTGGAATGATGGGCGCGTCTCGCGCGCGCCGGCTGCGCGCAACTCGCGCGCATGGATCTCGACCACGGCGTCATGGCGCCGCTGCGGCATACGACGTCGCCGGCGCAAACCCGGCGACGCGGCGCGACCGGCAACGCCCCCGTCCGGCCGCGCGGCGTGCACTACGGCACGCCACAGGCGAATACACGCCCGTTCAGGCGCCATTCGCGAAATGTAACAGCGCATTCTAAAGAAATCGCAGGCGCCGGGTCGCGCTTTTTTTGTAAGAGTTTCTTGGGAAACGCTTCCTGCCCGATTTTTTGGCAACTCAGGCGCTCGCTTGCGCCGATCGTGGTTTTATGCGCGAAAAGTTTCGTAACCATCCTTCTGTGACGCGACAAATTAGACGTCGACGGGCTACCGACGGCAGATTCTTGCAGGCAGGGTTGTTCCTGGTCGAGCACCTTCCAATTGCGCATCGGCGCACTCGTCTTATGATGAAAGATCTGCTACACGCCCCTGTCCGCGCCCAGGCGAGCACGCATCCATTCTTACAAAAAGCTGTTGCGCAGGCAGGCAAACCGACGTCATACGAAGCCGACCCAACGGCCCGTCGATCATGAACAAGCCCAGCGAACGCATCGTCGTCTTCGTTACGCCCGCGCAAAAGCGCGCGATCTCTGCCACCGCCGACGAACTCGGCATCAGCATCAGCGAACTCATGCGCCGCGCCGTGATCGCGTTCAGCGCCACGAGCGATCAGGTGAAGGCCGCGAGCATCGTCGACCGGCTGAACGCGCCTCGTCAGCCCGACGCCCTCGCCCAGGTGCTGCAAAAGGCGGCGAAGCCGCTGCGCGCAGGCCGTGCGGGCGCGTTCCGGCCACCTGCGGGCGCGGCGACTGCGATTGGTGCGAATGCAGCGACCGCCGACGCGCAAACGGCTGGCGAAGCGGCTGCGGCCGTTCACGACGACGCCACCCACGAGGCAACGTCTCAAGCGCCAAACACCCCCCTGCCTGCCGCGCACACCGAAGAGACGGACGTGAGCCATGCCGCGCGTGAAATCGCCCAGGCTGTCGCCCGGCTGAGCGCCGAAGCGGCCGCCGCAGCGGAAAGCGCCGCGCTCGACGCGACCGCTGCGCAATCGCTGGACGTTGAACCGCTGCAGCCGCTGAGCTCGGCGCCCTTCGCCCGCTCGCGGCGCGACGCAAGCGATCCACGCGACGAAGCCCGTAGCGACGACGCCGCCCCCGAAGGCGGCAAATACGCCTGACACGCGCCGCATCCGCGCCGCCATACGCACGCGTCACAATCGGCTTAACGCCCGCTTACACGCGCGCCGCGAGCGCTGCCCAGGCCCGATTCCTTTAAGTCCCTTTTAAGACGGGCCGTGGTGTAATATCCGCGATCGATGGGGGCGCCCCGCCTGCCGCGGTGCTTCGCACCGCGCAGCCAGGCCCCGTCCGGATGAACACACGCGTGCAAGAAAACACCTTCACGCTATTGCAATTGCCGCACTCGCCCCGATTTGCGCCGAGCATGGGCGCGCGGCGCAAAGCGGCGTAAGCTGACAGATGGATCAGCCATCTGTCAGCCGGCTGGCGCGTGAGGCCAAACCGCATGCACGCACCTCGGCCCGCCATGGCCGATCTCATTTCACTGGAGGAATTCATGTCGCTTTTCGACTCCATCTCCCGCACCGTCAAGGGCCTGCTCAACGACGCGGCCGACTCGGTGCAGGATCCGTCGCGCGACGCGCGCCAGATCGTGCGTGAGCTCGACGACAGCATCGCCCGCGCGGAGAACTCGCTCGTCGAGATCCAGGCGCAGGTCGCGACGCAGCAAAGCAAGCGCGATGTGGCCGCCGACAAGGCGAAGAAGTACGAAGACGGCGCGAAGCGCGCGCTGCAATCGGGCGACGAAGCGCTCGCACGCGAAGCGCTCGGCGCGCAGCAAACCGCCGAAGCCGAACGCGACGCGCTCGCGGGCGAACTCGCGAAGCTCGAACCGTCGGTCGATCAACTGAAGCAGCAGATCGACGACATGCGCCAGCGCCGCAACGATCTGAACGCGCGCTCGAACATCCTGCAGGCGAAGCAGCAGATCGCCCAGGCGAAGGACGTCGCGGCCACAGCGCTGGGCGGCATCGGCGGGAAGAATCTCGATGGCGACTTCCAGAAGCTGGAAGACAAGGTCGCGCTGTCGAACGCGCGCTCGGACGCCCGCCTGAATTCGTCCGACCAGTCGAGTGGCAAGGCGCTCGAAGACAAGCTCGCGGCGCTCAACAAGGGGCCGTCGGTAGACGAGCGCCTCGAGGCGCTCAAGAAGCAGATGAACACGCCGGCACAGTAAACGTGCCGGCGTGCTGGATGCGGCGCGGCATGGTCCGTGCTGCCGGCATGGTCGGCAGGCGCCCGATAGCGTCGCATCCCCGTATCGAATGCCATGGAGACGGGCGTCAATCCGCCCGGCCTGCAACATGAAAAAGTTTCTTGCCGCTGCTAGCGTCGCTGTCGCGTCGCTAGCCTTCACGGGCGGCGTTGCGTTCGCCGTGCCTGGCGTGCAGCAGATCGAATCCGCGATGTCCCAGGGCGACTGGCAGCGCGCCGACTCCGGCCTGACCGAAGTCCTGCAGGCGCATCCGGACAACGCTCGCGCTCACTATCTCTACGCCCAGGTGCTCGACCGCGAAGGCCGTTACAGTGACGCGCTCACCCAGGTCGAGCAAGCGAAGTCGCTCGACCCGCAAATCCGCTTCACCCAGCCGCAACATTTCGCGCAGGTCGAAGCGAAGATTCGTTCCGACGCCTCGCGCGCCGGCGCAGTGAAGACGAGCAGCGCGGACAACCCGTTCGCGCAGCAGCAAGCGGCGGCGCCGCAAAAGCGAGGTCCTGGTATGGGCATGTGGATCGGTATCGCCATCTTGTTTGTCGGCATTGCGCTCGTGCTGCGCTGGACCCTGCGCCGCGCGAAGTCCACCGAAGACGCGAAGGCCGGCGACGACCGCCGCGACCAGCTCAAGCGCGCCACCGAGCTGCTCAACGGCGTGCGTTCGCTCAAGCTCGACGTGAAGCTCTCGACCGCGCCCGGCCACGAAGCGCTCGAAAAGGAAGTCGAAGGACTCGAAGCGCAGTTGCGCAGCCTCGTCGAAACGCTCTCGAACAGCGCGAATCCGCGGCCGCCGTATGAGATCGAGGATCTCGAACGCCAGTTCGCGAGCCTCAAGGCGCGCGCCGAAGGCCGCCCCGATCCGAATGCGCAGCCTGCCGCGCCGGACTACGGCAGCAACTCCAACTACGCGCGAGAAGCCGACGCCGCCTTCGGACGCCAGCCGCAGTATCCGCCTGCGGCGCCCCAGCAACCGCCGCAGGTCATCGTGCAGCAAGGCGGCGGTGGCATGGGCGGCATGGGTGGCCTGCTCACGGGCGTGCTGCTCGGCGAAGCACTGAACCATGGCCGTGACCGCGTGATCGAGCGCGATGTGTTCGTCGACGACGAAGGCCGCCGGGTTCAGCGCGACGGCAACAATGGCGGCGGCCTCGACTTCGGTCAGGGCTCGAACGACTGGGACGACGGCTCGGGCGGCGGCGGCGTCGATATGGGCAGCAACGACAGCTCGGACGACTGGAACAACTCCTGAACGCCTGAGGTTTCCCCAGCGCACGCCGCTAAAGCAACGACGGGCTCCTTCATGGAGCCCGTTTTGCATCGGCGCAAACCCGGCACAACACACATAACGGCGGACGCACACATGGCCAAAGAAGCGCTCGGCAACTTGGGCCCGCTGCGCATCGCCATCATCGGCAGCGGCTTTTCCGGCATCGGCATGGCGATCCGGCTGCGTCGCATGGGCGTGGACTCGTTCACGATCTATGAGGCAGCCGAAGGCCTCGGCGGCACCTGGCGCGACAACGCCTATCCGGGCGCCGCCTGCGATATTCCTTCGCACCTCTACTCGTTTTCGTTCGAGCTGAATCCGGCGTGGACGCGCACCTTCGCACCGCAGCACGAAATTCTCGACTACCTGCGCCATTGCGCGCACAAGTACGACGTCGAGCGCTTCATCGAATACCGTTCGCGCGTGCGCGCGGCGCGCTTCCTGGAGGCGCGCGGCGTCTGGCAGGTGGAGATCGAACGCGACGGCGCGATCACGACGATCGAAACCGATATCGTGATCGCCGCGAACGGACCGCTCTCGCGCCCGGCGCTGCCGCATGTCGCGGGCATCGAGCGCTTCGAAGGCAAGCTCTTCCACTCGGCGCGCTGGGACCACGACTACGCGCTCGAAGGCAAGCGCATCGCCGTGATCGGCACCGGTGCGAGCGCGATCCAGTTCGTGCCGCATATCCAGCCGCACGCGGCGCAGCTCACGGTGTTTCAGCGCACGCCGCCGTGGATCATGCCGCGGCGCGATCGCGCCATCAGCGAGCGCTGGCGCTGGATTTACCGGCACATGCCGTTCGCGCAACGCGTGGCGCGCGCCGCGATTTACTGGCACCACGAATCGCGCGCGCTTGGCTTCGCGGTGGAGCCGCGCCTGCTCAAGACGCCGACGAAGTTCGCGCTGAGCTACCTCGCGCACAAGGTGAAAGACCCCGGCCTGCGCGCGCGCCTCACGCCCGACTATCTGCTGGGCTGCAAGCGCGTGCTGCTCTCGAGCGACTACTACCCTGCCCTCGCGCAGCCCAACGTGGAGCTGGTCACCGACGCGATCCGCGAGGTCGTCGCCGACGGCATCGTGACCGCCGACGGCACGCATCGGCCTTACGACGCGATCGTCTGCGGCACGGGCTTCCAGGTCAACGATGTGGACGCGCCTTTCCAGGTGACGGGCGTCGGCGGCCAGGATCTCGGCGAGACGTGGCGGCGCGACGGCCCCGAGGCCTACCTCGGCGCGAGCGTCGCGGGCTTCCCGAATCTCTTCTTCGTGATCGGGCCGAACACGGCGCTCGGGCACAACTCGATGATCTACATGATCGAGTCGCATATCGCCTATATCGCGGCCTGCATTCGCGCGCTGCAGCGCTCGGGCGCCCGCACGATGGAGGTACGCGCCGAGGCGCAGCAAAGCTGGAACGCGCGCGTGCAAGCGCGCTTCGCGCGCACCGTGTGGCAATCGGGCTGCCGCAGCTACTACCTCACGCAGGCGGGCAAGAACACTGCGCTGTGGCCCGGCTTCACGTTCATGTTCCGCCGCAGAACGCGCTGCGTGCGCACCGCCGACTACGCGTTCGAGCGCTAGACGCGCTGCGGATGCCCGGCGTACACGCGCGTCTCGTAGGCGAAGTTCACGGTGCCGTCCTTTTGCGTCGCCGCGAACAGCTCGCGCAGCGCCGCGAGCATCGGCTCGTGGCGTTCATCGCCCGCGCGCGGTGCGTATGACGACGACATCAGCCGTCCGCGCAGGCCATCGAAGTCGAGCAGTTGCGCGTTCGGGAACACGGTTTGATGCTCGAAGCCATCGCCGAACCAGTCGGCCATCGCGGCCGAGTCGGGATAGGTTTCGGCCACCCGTGCGTAGTCGGGGCAAAAACGCTGCAGGAGTGCCTCGTAGCCCGCCAGAAACGCCGAGCCTTCGAGCAGGCGGCTGTTCCAGAACAGCACGATCTTGCCGCGCGGCTTGAGGATGCGCGCGAATTCGCGCTGCGTGTCGGTCTTGTGGAACCAGTGGAACGCCTGCGCGGCGCTCACGAGGTCTACGCTCGCGGCTTCGAGCGTCGTCGCCTCCGCGGTGCCCGCCACGCTGCGATAGCCCTGGTAGCCTCCTAGCAGTTCATCTGCCGCGGCGCGCATGGCCGCATTCGGCTCGACGGCCGTAACCGGATGGCCCGCGTCGAGAAAGAGTTTCGTGGAAAGGCCCGTACCCGCGCCGATGTCGGCCACGGGCGCGCCCGGCGCGATGCCGCATTCCACATGCACGAAGGTCGCCACTTCGCGCGGATAGGTTGGCCGGAATTTCACGTAGTCTGCGACCCGGTCGGTGAAACGCCGGGTGGAATCGTCGATCATCGTCTGCCCTTTCGTCGTTCAACCGCCGCCGCCGAGGAGCTTCACCAGCTCCCAGAGGAAGCGCAATACCATCACGATCAGCTCCCAGAGCTGGATCAGCTGCTGCCAGAGCGCGAGCGGCGCGCTCCCGCCGAAAATCGCTTCTATCATCTTGCTCCCATCGCGACGCCCCTTTGCTCCTCATTGCCGGCTTTCGAAGCGCCCGAGTTCCCGATCATAGCGCCAGGCGCTGCCCCTGCGCTCAAGTCGCCGTGTTACACGCCGTAAACAAGTTCAGAAAGCCCGGCGATCGGACCTGCCGACGACCGGGCACGCAGCCTTTCCGCAGTTGTCCGCACCGGGCAGCTTTGCATGGGATGGCGCGAGGCGCTAAAGCGCCTCGCGCCATCGACAAAGGAGACACCCGATGACACGTTTGCGTTTGCTGGGTCTGCGCGGCCGCCGCCGCGCGGGAAAATCCGCCGGCGTCGTCGGCGACATTGCCGCACACGCCGGCAGGCTCGGTATCGAGATCTGCGACGTGGCGGGCCATGTCGACGAAGTCGCCGCGCGCGTGCAGCGTCAGACCGACGTCTGCCACGCCCTGCGCGAGTCGGCGGCCCACACGCTCGCCGGCAACCATCAGATCGCCACGGCCGCGCGCGCCATGCGCGCGCTGAGCACCGGCACCGCCGCCACCGTCCAGCAGTCGCAGCAGACCATCGAGGATTCGCTTGCCGACATTCACGGTCTCGTGGAGAGCGTCACCGTCATCGAGACGCAGATCCGGGCGCTCAAAAGCGCGCTCGCGCATGTCTCGAAGGTCTCCGAGGAAATCTCGCTAATCGCGCGGCAGACCCAGCTTCTCGCGCTCAACGCGGCCATCGAAGCGGCGCGCGCGGGCGAGTCCGGCAGGAGCTTCGCCGTGGTCGCGGCCGAGGTGAAGAACCTCTCCGCCAAGACTGCACAGGCCACCGGCCAGATCGAGAAAACCCTCGGCCAACTCACGCAGCAGACCGAGCAGCTCATTGCCGAGGGCACCGCCAACACCGAACGCGCGCATCGCGTGCGCGAGGGCACGCACACGATCGGCGAGGCCGTGCACAGCACCGGCCAGGCGATCATGCAGCTCGACGAGCACGCCGGCCAGATCGCCCAGCTCACGGGCGAGATCGAGACGAAATGCGATGGGCTCGAAAGCCAGGTGGGCGAGATGGTCGCGGGCGTCGAGGATTCGGGGCGCAACTTCGTGCAGGCAAAGGATCAGCTCGGCAAGCTGCTCGAGGTCTCGGAAACGCTCATCGAGCTTTCCGCCGCAACCGGTGTGGAAACCGACGACACCCGCTTTATCGAGACGGTGCAGCGCGCCGCCGCCCAGGTGAGCAAGCTGTTCGAAGGCGCGCTCGCGCGTGGCGAGATCGGCGAAGCGGATCTGTTCGACAGCGTCTACGCGCCAGTGCCGAACACGAACCCGCAGCAGCATATGACGCGCTTCACGGCCTTCACCGACCGGGTGTTGCCCCCGATCCTCGAACCGCTGCTCACGTTCGACGAACGCGTCGCCTTCTGCGTGGCGATCGATCCGCGCGGCTACATACCGACCCACAATCGCAAGTTCTCACATCCGCAGGGCGCCGACCCGGTGTGGAACGCCGCGAACTGCCGCAATCATCGAATTTTCAACGACCGCGCGGGGCGCGCCGCCGGTTCGCATACCAAGCCCTTCCTGCTGCAAACCTACCGTCGCGACATGGGCGGCGGCACGTTCGTGATGATGAAGGACGCCTCCGCTCCGATCTTCGTGAACGGGCGGCATTGGGGCGGGTTTCGTATGGGCTACCGGCTGTAAGGACTGCGCCGCAAAAAGCAAACGGCGCGCGGACATGGCTGCCCACGCGCCGTCTATTGCATGCGCTTCGAAGCGCGGCGGCGCTCAGACCGCCATCGCCATGCGCTTGCGCTCTGCGCGCTGCATGAAGTAGTTGCCGGCGATCACGCCCACCGTGACGACCGCGATGAAGAGCGTGGCGAGCGCGTTCATCTCCGGGTTCAGGCCAAGGCGCACGCGCGAGAACACCACGAGCGGCAACGTGGTCGAGCCCGGGCCCGAAAGAAACGCCGAGAGCACCAGATCGTCGATCGACAGCGTGAACGACAGCAGCCAGCCCGCGGCAAGCGCCTGCGAGATGAGCGGCAGCGTGATCTGGAAGAACACCTTGAACGGCGTTGCGCCAAGGTCCAGTGCAGCCTCTTCGAGCGACGGGTTCAACTCGCGCACGCGCGACTGCACGATGATGGCGACGTACGAAATGCACAGCATGACGTGGCCGATCCAGATCGTGAACACGCCGCGCCCCGCGGGCCAGCCGATCAGTTTGCCCATTTCCACGAAGAGCAGCAGCAGCGAAATGCCCTGGATCACTTCGGGAATCACGAGCGGCGCGTTGATCATGCCCGAGAAGAGCGTGAAGCCGCGAAAGCGCCCCATGCGCGCGAGCACGAAGCCCGCCCACGTGCCGATGAACACCGAGGCGAACGCCGTCATCAACGCGATGCGCAGCGAGAGCCACGCAGCGGTGATTAACTCATCGTCGGTAACGAGTGCCTGATACCAGCGAGTGGAAAAGCGCGTCCACACCGTCACGAGTTGCGACTCGTTGAACGAGTAGACGATCAGGCTCAGGATCGGAATATAGAGGAACGCGAAGCCGAGGCCGAGCGCGATGAACTGCAGAAGCCGATTCGGTTTCATTTGCCGCGGCCCTCCAGTTCCTTCGCCTGGTAGTGCTGGAACAGCGCCATTGGCACGAGCAGCAGCAGCACCATCGCGCAGGTCACCGCGGAGGCCATCGGCCAGTCGGCATTGTCGAAGAACTCGTTCCACATGACGCGGCCGATCATCAGCGTGTTCGCGCCGCCGAGCAGTTCAGGAATCACGTACTCGCCCACCGCCGGGATGAACACGAGCAGGCAGCCAGCGATGATGCCGTTCTTCGAGAGCGGCAGCGTGATCTCCACGAACGCGCGCCACGGCTTCGCGCCGAGGTCGTAGGCGGCTTCGAGCAGCGTGAGATCCATCTTCACGAGGTGCGCGTAGAGCGGCATCACGAGAAACGGCAGATACGAATACACCATGCCGATATAGACCGCCGTGTTCGTGTGATAAAGCTCGATGGGCGAATGAATGATGCCGATCGACATCAGGAAATTGTTCAGCAGTCCGTTGTTCTTCAGGATGCCGATCCATGCGTACACGCGGATCAGGAACGACGTCCAGAACGGCAGCATCACGGCCATCATGAGGATATTGCGCGAGGCCGGATTCGAGCGCGCGATGTAATACGCCATCGGATAGCCGATGATGAGGCATAGCAGCGTCGAAATCGCGGCCACCACGACCGAATTCACGTAGGTCGCGAAATACAGGCTGTCCTGGAACAGGAACGCGTAGTGCGAAAAGTCGAGCGCGATATGCCAGACGCCATCCGCGAACGACGTCAGCTCTGTGTACGGCGGAATGCCGAGCTGCTGGTCGGCGAAGCTGATCTTCACCACCAGGATGAACGGCACGAGGAAGAACAGCAGCAGCCAGATGAACGGACCTGCCACGACGGCCGTCCGCCCGGTCAGGTTGAAGCGCTTCGCCGGCCAGTTCAGGATGTTGCGCACAGTCGTCGCGCTCATGACGTCAGCACCACACCGGCGGAAGCGCTCCAGCGCACGTAGACTTCGTCATCCCAGGTGGGCGAGTCGATCTCGGAGAGCGCGAGGCTCGACATGTTCGCGATCACCGTCTTGCCCGAATCGAGCTTGACGTGATACAGCGAGTAGCCGCCCATGTAGGCGATGTTCTTGACGACGCCCTTGCCCCAGTTGAACACGCCCTCGGGCGGCTTGCGCGTGAGCGCGATACGCTCCGGGCGCACCGAGATCGTCACGGGCATGCCGAGCGGCCCGGTGATGCCGTGGTTCACGTAGAGACGCACCGGCAGTTCGGAGGACTCGACGAACACGTGGTCAGGCTCGTCCTCGACCACATTGCCGTCGAAGAGATTGGTCGAGCCAATGAACTCCGCCGAGAAGCGGCTGTTCGGAAACTCGTAGACCTGGTTGGGCGTGCCGAGCTGGACGATCTCGCCTTCGCTCATCACCGCGAGGCGCCCCGCCATCGTCATCGCTTCTTCCTGGTCGTGCGTGACCATGATGCAGGTAACGCCGACCTTGTCGAGAATGTTGACGAGTTCGATTTGCGTGCGCTGGCGAATCTGCTTGTCGAGCGCCGACATCGGCTCGTCGAGCAGGAGGAGCTTCGGGCGCTTCACGAGCGAGCGCGCGAGCGCCACGCGCTGCTGCTGGCCGCCCGAAAGCTGGTGCGGCTTGCGCCTGGCGAAGCGCGTCATCTGCACGAGTTCGAGCGCATTGGCCACGCGATCCTTGAGTTCGCCCTTCTTCACGCCTTCCTGGCGCAGCCCGAAGCCCACGTTCGCCTCCACCGTCATGTGCGGAAAGAGCGCGTACGACTGGAACATCATGTTGACCGGGCGGCGGTACGGCGGCATCGAAGCGAGGTCCTCGCCGTCGATCAGGATCTTGCCCGACGTCACGGTTTCGAGACCCGCGAGCATGCGCAGCAAGGTGGACTTGCCGCAGCCCGAGCTGCCGAGCAGCGCGAACAGCTCGCCCTTATTCACCGACAGATTGACGCCCTTGACGGCTGTCGTCTCGCCGAACTTCTTGACGACATCGACGATCTGCACGAAGTTGTCCGCGGCCGAATCTGCCGCGGTGAAGCCCGAAGGCAGCGAACCGGCGGATGCCGGCGCGCTCGACTGGTCACTCATGATTCTCTCTGCCCTGCCTGTTTCTGCGTGAATGCTGGACGGGGTTGACGAACAAAGCCCCCGGCATCGTGCCGAGGGCTCGGGGTAAAACGGGATCGAATTTCAACCGCTGCGAGCGCGTCAGCGGCCCGACTTGAACTCGGTCCACAGACGCGTCTGCAGGCGCTGGATCTCAGGCGGCAGCGGCTTGAGCAGGAACAGCGTCTTCAGGACCTCGGGCGGCGGGTACACGGCCGGGTCGTTGGCGATGTCCTTGTCCACGTACTTGCGCGCTTCCGCGTTTGCGCTCGGGTAGTAGACCGCGTTCGTGATCGCTGCGTGGACCTGCGGCGTCTCGATGTAGTTGATCCATTCGTTCGCGGCTTCCTTGTGCTGCGCATCCTTCGGGATGGTCATCACGTCAAACCAGATCGGCGCGCCGCCCTTCGGGATGTAGTACTCGATCTTGTAGGGCTTCTTCGCGTCGATGGCGCGATGCTTGGCGATCACGACGTCGCCCGACCAGCCGTACGCGAAGCAGATATCGCCGCCCACGAGGTCGTTGATGTAGCCCGACGAGTTGAACTGCGTGATGTACGGGCGGATCTTCTTCATCATCGCGAGCGCGGCGCGATAGTCGTCCGGATTCGTCGAAAGCGGGTCCTTGCCGATGTAGTGCAGCGCGGCCGCGAACATCTGGTCCGGCGCGTCGAGCACGGACACGCCGCAGGCCTTCAGCTTCGAGATGTTCTCGGGCTTGAAGAGGATGTCCCAGTTGTCGAGCGGCACGTTCTTGCCGAGGATCTGCTGCGCCTTCGTGACGTTATAGGCAAGACCCGTCGTGCCGTACGCCCAGGGCACCGCATACTTGTTGCCCGGATCCGCGCCGGCGACGAGCGCCATCAACTGCGGATCAAGGTACTTGAGGTTGGGGATCTTCGACTTGTCGAGCGGCGCGAAAATGCCAGCGGCGATCTGCTTGCCCGCGTAATTGCTGGTCGGCACCACGATGTCGTAGCCCGAGTTGCCAGCGAGCAGCTTGGCCTGGAGCGTGTCGTCGCTGTCGTAGTTGTCGTACTTGACCTGAATGCCGGTCTGCTTGGTGAAGTTCGGAATCGTGTCCTTGGCGATGTAATCGGACCAGTTGTACACGTTCAGCTGCGTGTCCTTCGCCACCGACGTCATCCACGGCGCCGCGCACAATGCGAGCGCGGCCAGTTGCGCCACAACCCCTTTCTTCATCCCGTTCTCCGATCCTGACCGGCTCCGGCCGGCTGCCTGCCTCGCTTCGTGCCGTGCTTCGTGTCACCTGCGCACGACTCCCCTGACTTTCCCAGAACCTACCATCAAACCCGCCCGGCAAGAAATAAAACGCGGGCGTGTCGCGCAAACGGAACATGGGCCGTGGAAACACGGCGAGCCGCGCGCGGACGGTAAATCGCGCGCAATTTTAGCCGTTTCACGGGCCGTGTCCACAAAAAACCGCTTCAGTGGCGCATGCACGCGACGCCCTGCTACCGGCGGGGCGCAGCGGCGCCTACCACCTTGCTATCGCCTTGCAGCGGCCTCGCCGATTCATCGCGCATCGCGCGTCGCCGCGGCTCGCCTCGCGGGGCGGGCGGCCGCCCCGCTCCGTATCGGTTAACATAGCGGCGTTTCGTACCGAAGCCGGCGCGCGCGACGCCCGGCCACGCCCCAAGGCTCTTCAATGGCATCCAATCTCCACGACCTCCCCGACAGCCCGTGCATCGGTGTGTGCTCGACACTCTTCGACGACGTCTGCAAAGGCTGCGGGCGCACCGCCGTGGAGGTCTCCAACTGGGTCTTTCTGAGCGACGAGGAAAAGCGCGCCGTGTGGGAGCGCATCGAGCGCGAAGGCACCGCCATGCGTTTCCAGAAAGACCGCGCCTGAACGCGGATAAAAAAACGCCGAGCAAGCCGGCGTTCGAAAAAGCGATGGTCAGACGATCGATCAGAACTTCATGCCGACGCCCAGGCCCACCACGAGCGGATCGATATGTAACGTGCCGAGAGACGTGCCAGCCAGCGACGCGTCGGTGTGCATCCAGATCTTCTTGATATCCGCGTTCACGAAGATGCGCTTCGTCACCTGGAAGTCGATGCCGAACTGCAGCGCCGGACCCCAGCTGTGGTTGTCGATCGAAACCGACTGCCCGCCGGCGTGCAGACCGTTGTTGTAGAACAGCGTGTAGTTGATACCCGCGCCCACGTACGGCCGCACCCTGCCCGCGTTGTTGAAGTGATACTGCAGCAGCAGCGTAGGCGGCAGCACGCCCACGCCGCCGAGCGCACCGATATTCGACGTCACCTGGTTGCGCGACGTGCCGAGAATCAGCTCGACGCCGATGTTGTTGGTCGCCATGTAGGTGAAGTCGAGCTCGGGCACGATGGCGTTGTTCACGTCCGCGCCGAGCGCGCCGAGCGTACCGCTGCCGCGCGCATCCGGCGCGATCTCGATCGCGCGCAGGCGCACCAGCCAGTCGCCCGCGTAAATGCCCGAGTCGGGAGAACCAGCCGCGCTGGCCGGCACTGCCAGGAAGACCGCGCTCATGGTGAGCGCGGCAGTTGTTGCTGCCTTTCTAATTGCTTTATACATCGTTAATCCCCGTGTCTGTAGGTCTAGCCTTGAAGGCCTACAAATTGTCAGAGACGGGGTCTGGCGCCGTTTTGATACGTATCAAGCCAGTGCGAACGCTGCTCGTTGTGCGACCGCAGGTCGCGCAGCGCCGGTCAGCAGCAACTCCAGCAGGTCGCGGACACTACGGATCGCATTGCCGAACGGCAACGCTTCACGGCCGCGGAAGAACAGGCCGTTCGCAACGTCGCCACGCAATGCCGCAGCGAGGCGCGTGTCGATGCAGAAGTGGCCGAACTTCTCGATGCCGTCGCGCAGCCCGCAGGCCGAAAGACATTCGAGACCGGTTGGGCATGCAAGCTTGAGCGAGCCGATCTTGGTGCGAATGCGCGACTCGTTGCGCAAGTAACGTTCGAGCCACGGCGTTTTCACGGCGCGTGCGGGCAGGCCCGTCACGCTCACGAACTCGACGATGTCTTCAGGCTTCGCGTCGGCGAGCACGCGCTTGAACTCGGGGTGCGCGTCGCCCTCCTCGGTCACCGCGAACGGCGTGCCGACCTGCACCCCGTTCGCGCCCGCCTCGAGCCATTTGCGCACGGCCTCGTGGCTATTCACGCCGCCCGCCACGACGAGCGGCACGTCGCGCCGCGAAATGCCGAGCGTGGCATAGACGCCTTCGAGTTCCTCGAAGATCTGCGTGAAGGCGAAGCGCTCGTTGCCCATGTCGGCGATGTCGGTCACGCCGAGATGGCCGCCCGCATAGGCAGGATGCTCGATCACGATGGCGTCGGGCAGGCGGCCCTTCTTCATCCACTTCTTGAGCACGAGCGCGACGCCGCGCGCGTCGGACAGGATCGGCACGAGCGCGATTTCCACGCCCGCCGTGAGGTCGGGCAGATCGAGCGGCAAGCCCGCGCCCATGACAATGGCGTCGGCGCCGTGCTCACAGGCGGTGCGCACGTAGTCGGCATGGGCGTTCACCGCCTTCATGACGTTCACGGCGATCATGCCGTTGCCGCCTGCAAGCTTGCGTGCCGCCGCGATTTCGCGGCCGAGCGCGATCAGGTTCGCGCGAGCGAGCGTTTCGTGCTGCGGTGCCGCGCGGCACATGTCCATGAGATCGCTGTGATGATGGCGCAGGTCGATGCTCGCGATCGTGCCGAGCGCGCCTTCACGGGCGACACTGCCAGCAAGCCGGTGTGCCGAAATGCCGACACCCATGCCGCCCTGCACGACGGGCAGGAGTTGACGACCGCGAATCTGGAGCGGAGCGAAGGAGTGTCCAGGAAACATGTTGTGCTCTGTCGATGACAAAGCGCTTATGGTCGCGCGTACCCCACATATGACATTGACGCACATCAAACAAAAACGCGGACTTCTGTAAAGAAATCCGCGTTTATGACTTGCATCAACACGTCGCATTAAAAGATTTGCGATAGCGCGCGACGAGATGCCTCATCAGGCCTTCGGCACCTTGAACTGCATCGACTTGTATTCCAGGTACTCCTCGAGGCCGTATGCGCCGTTTTCGCGGCCGTGTCCCGACTGCTTGAAGCCGCCGAAGGGCGCGGCCATGTTCCAGGCGCCGCCGTTGATGTCGATCTGGCCCGTACGGATGCGGCGCGCCACGCGCATCGCGCGCTCGTCGCTGCCCGCCCAGACTGCGCCGCCGAGGCCGTAGAGCGAGTCGTTGGCGATCGCCACGGCGTCGTCTTCGTCCTTCGCCGTGAGGATCGTCAGCACCGGGCCGAAGATCTCTTCCTGCGCGATGGCCGCGTCGCGCGGTACGCGGCCGAACACGGTCGGCTTCACGAAGAAGCCCTGCGTCACGCCTTCCGGCATGCCGGGGCCACCCGCCACGAGCTCGGCGCCGTCGGCCATGCCGCGCTCGATGTAGTGAAGCACGCGCTCCTGCTGCACTTTCGAGGCGAGCGGGCCGAGCTTCGCTTTCTCGTCACGCGGATCGCCCACCCTGAATGCCTCGGCGGCCTGCTTCGCGAGGTCTCGCGCTTCTTCGTAACGCGACTCCGGCACGATCATGCGCGTGTGGGCCGAGCAGGTCTGCCCCGAGTTGAGGAAGCACGCGCCCACCGTGCCTTTCACGGCGGCCGCGAAGTCGGCGTCGTCGAGCACGACGGCGGCCGACTTCCCGCCCAGCTCCAGCGCGACGCGCTTGACCGTGGCCGACGCGACTTCCGACACGCGTTTGCCCGCACGCGTCGAGCCAGTGAACGACACCATGTCGACGTCCGGATGGCGCGCCAGCACCTCGCCCACCACCGGACCGTAGCCCGTCACGAGGTTGAACACGCCCGCGGGCAGGCCGGCTTCGTGAATGGCCTCGGCGAGCACGAATGCGTTCAGCGGCGCGACCTCGGAGGGCTTGAGCACGACGGTGCAGCCGGCGGCAAGCGCGGCGGCGACCTTGAGCGTGATCTGGTTGAGCGGATAGTTCCACGGCGTGATGGCCGCGACGACGCCCACCGGTTCGCGCACGACAAGCGAGTTGCCCACGCGCTCCTCGTACTGGAACTCGCTTGCGAGCTGCGCGTAAGCGCCCCAGTTGTAGACCGGGCCGCCCACCTGGATCGCTCGCGCGAGCTTGAGCGGCATGCCGACTTCGCCTGCGATCAGCTGCGCGAGTTCATCGGTGCGGGCTTTGAGGTTGTCGGCGATTTTCTGCAGATACGCCCCGCGCTCGGCGGCGGGCGTCGCGGCCCAGCCGTCGAAGGCGGCGCGCGCGGCGGCGACGGCCGCCTCGGCGTCGGCTTCGATGCCCTCGGGGATGCGGCCCATCACCGCCTCGGTGCCCGAGTCGATCACGTCGATCGTGCCCTTGCCGTGCGGGGCGACCCATTGGCCGTTGATGTAGAACTGCGCGTAGTCGTTCATGGGTGTTCCTCCTGTCTGTCGATGACAGTTTGCGCCTCGGCGCTTACTGCCATCCCATACCAAGCTCCGTGTTCGTTCGCGATTTCATCGCGGCACTCGCCGCGGCGACAGTGCATTCTAGCGTGGTTGACGCATACGTAAAGCGGGCGTGCAGTAGGCTAAGGCACGCGGGCCAAAAACAAAACGGGCGACGCTCACGCGCCGCCCGTTTTCATTTCGCGCTTCGATCAGCGATCGAAACTCATTGCACTCCCTGGCTGGCCAGGAAGTCTTCGTAGTTGCCGCTGTAGTCCTTGACCGTGCCATCGGGTTTCACCTCGATGATGCGGTTGGCGAGGCCGTTCACGAACTCGCGGTCGTGCGACACGAACCCTATTCCTGATATTTTTCAATCACTTGGAGAACAGGAATGGCTTCAATCATCCGCCGTGGGACAAAATGGCAAGTGAAAATCCGGACCAAGGGTCAACGCATCCGGTCCAAGACCTTTGACACCCAATATGAGGCCGAGCAATGGGCGGCCCAAGAGTCCAAGCCTGTTGAGGGCGCGACCGTGGGCGACCTGTTCCGCAAATACATAAGCCAAGTGGCACCCTCCCGCCGTAACGGTGAGTGGGAACGCTCCGTATTGAGCCGCATGCTCCGAGCCGAGAAAAAACTTTGCTCCGTGGCCGCGAAGTCCCTAGGGAAGTCGCACCTGGCTGACTGGCGAGACAGGCGCATAACCGAGGTTGCTACCAGCACGGTTGGCCGCGAACTGGACGCGATAGCCGCCGTCTACCGGGTAGCCTTGGAGGAATGGGATATGGGCCTCACGAGCAACCCCGTACACGGCTTTAGACGCCCTAAGTTGCCCGTGCCCCGTGACGTACGCTTAGCCGTGGGAGACGATGAGCGCTTGATAGCTACGGCTATCGATTTCAACAGGGAGATAGCCCCGGCTATAATTCTCGCCATAGAGACGGCCATGCGCCAAGGGGAAATAGCCAAGCTCCGTTGGGAGCATATCGACCTTGAGGCCCGCACCGCCCTCCTACCTATGACCAAGAACGGGACACCCCGAAAGGTGCCGCTGTCCAGGAGGGCCGTAGAGGCGCTAACCTGGTGCCCGCCTCCTCACGCTGGCCGGGTGTTCAAGCTCACGCAGCACGCCATTAAATACGCGTTCAGCCAGGTCCGCGAGCAATGCGGCCTTGGTAATGTCCGTTTCCATGATCTACGCCACGAGGCGGCCAGCCGTCTATTTGAGAAAGGGCTAAACGTTATGGAGGTCGCGTCTATCACCGGCCATAAAAATCTAAAGATGCTCCAGCGTTACACCCATCTAAGGGCCGAGGACTTGGCTAAGAAGCTAGGCTAATCGTTGGTTGGCGGAGTACCACGCTCCGCCGCTGTAAGCATGTTTAGGACCTCACAGAGCTTGAGACATTCGCCAAGAACCGTCACTAGATACCGACTCGCATCACGAGCAGCTACAACCTGCTTCCAAGTCTCGTGCAACGGTTCTATCTGCTTTAGTAGCTGCTCGTGCCGGTCGCTACCAGCCTTGTTGACTTCCTGTAACCGCCTGTCTTTGTCGGGTTCGTACTTAGGGTCCATCCTTCTGCGGACGGCAACGTAAGACTCCTCCAGCGGCTGCATGATGGTCGTTACCTCATCGAAGCGGGCCATAAGGTTATTTTTCTCACGCTCCAGCTTTACGAATTCATCTCTCGTTAGCTTGGGACGTTCCCTAATAGCCTCTACCGCTTTCCGTATCGATGCGGGGCCAAATAACGAATAGTCGATATCGCTCATGGTCTCTCCTCGTAAAGGACCAAGTGTAGCCAGCCAGAGATCATGAGCGAAGTCTTTAATACGGAGTACACATTATCTGTCAGCCCATTTGCGCGCCTATTGACTTAACGCGTTACACGCTAGGTACAGACGAGCGAAAGCCGCCGCTCATATTCCAGAGCGACGGACGACAAGAAACTACAATCCGCGTATATTTTTGTTCAGCCAGCTAAACCCGGGTGTTAGACTGGCCTAACTACAACACGCGGTTGTACCTTGCCTAGAGATGCTGTAGCGCCATCAAGGCGTACGTTGTCGCTAGAACAAGATACGGAAAACTCGGATGAGTTAGTAGGTTCATTTCCTTAGCCTCTCCGGTTAAGAGACGCGGGGCCGTTCGGTTTCCTAGGCCAAGGGCGGTCCCGCTCGCTTTATGCAGTACTCCCGCCGCTGCACATGGATAATGATACGGGTTTGCGGACCACTTCCCTAAAAATTTCCGTGCGCTGAGTGATAGCAGAGCGCGTGTTTGCAAAAATGTGCACTGGGTGTAGAAATATGCGGAAATAAGCGGAAACGAGCCCGGACTATCGTATCCTTTTAGCAACAGTCCCTTCCCTGCTACGACTACGCAACCTCATGCAACACTCCGATCAGCCGTATATCGAATTAAAGAAGGCCCGAACGGCAATCGATGCCATGGGCGCGGCGAAGTCGCTTGACGAGTTTGAGGAAAGTTGGAAGGAATTCTTGGGCCGTATAGAGCGAGTCTGGAACAAGGCATATAGCCACTTCGACAAAAGCCCGAAGTGGAACGGCTGGAAAGGAAAATACGAGAAGGCCCGAAAGAACGATCCACTCCTGTCCTACCTCGTAAACGCGCGCGGCGCGGACGAACACACCGTAAACGAGATTACGGACCGGGACCCGGGTGGATTCGCCATCAACGCCGCAGACCGCAACTTGCCATTGCGCATCGGGGAGATGGCTATCAAAGGCGGCAACGTATTCGTCAAAGACGCTGAGAATATGAGGATAGACTTTATTCCCCGTCGCACCAAGTTGCTCCCGATCGTCAATCGCGGTCGAGAATACCCAGTACCGCATGAACACTTAGGAAATCCAGTTGATCCGTCGGACGTCATTGCGTTAGCAGGTCTCGCCGCTGCCTACTATGAAGCAATGTTAGAGAAGGCCGAGCAATTTTTCGTCAAGTAATAGCGGCTAATCAAGCCAGCGAAGGTCACGCATCGCCGAATCAATCACGGCCGCATATTGCGGCGGGCACGGCTTAACCCTTGGCCCTACACGGCGCGAATTGACCTGTAGTCCGTTCGCTTCTTTCCGGTCTGCGATCCAGCACGTTTGCACTACGCGCCCAATCTTTGCCCGCACATGGTCTTGGAGGTCTTTGTAGCGTTGCTTTCTGCTGCCCTGGTTAGCGCTGCGTTGCATAGTATGTCTCCGGGTGGTGATGAGACAAGCCTACATGGTCTCACGGTGGGCACTCAAGCGGAAAGTTGTTCATGTATTTCTGTACAGTGTCGAGTTCAACATGCTGACTCAACACGCCGCGACCCGGCTTGGCTCTCGGCTTGAGCACAATAGCTGCCTTGCTCGCGTCCCCCAAGTTGTCCCTCCGCGTGGACTGCCTTAGGACCTGATACGGCTTGGTTAGCGTTTGCTCATCGTGTAGCACACCGAGCTTGTACAGCATGCTCTTAAGTTGCTCGCGTTTACGAGCCTTGTGGTTGGTCCTCATATAAACATGAGCATAGGCAATCCACCTATCGAGGATAGCGTTAAGTGGCTGGAGGAAGCCGCCCCTCCCGTTTCTGGACCGGAGCATGAAACGGACAAACTCCCTATCGTGCTTGCCCTTATCCGTATCGGGGTCGCCACAGCTAGCGAGTAGCGTTAGATTCTTGATGAGCCTATCGCTACTGCTAACCGGCGTTGGCACATAGGTCTTAGCTGCCCGTAGGTCCGACCGATTAACAATCTCCCCGGTTTGAACGTCAACCCATTGGTCGGGTTTGACCACGGTTACAGGGACTGAATTCTTGTTGAGAGACCAACCGCTTACAGCTAGCTCGTGACGAGGCTTAGCCGTAGCTACTCCACCGACCGGGCTATACCTGTTAATGGTATGGCTTACCTCGTTATCCTCATCATATGCAGGACCACGGCTGCCATAATCGTAGACCGGCTTGGGCTGATAAAGCAGAGATTTTTTTGGTTGGCGATCGCGGCCACTGATACGTGAACAGGCCGATCGGGACCAGTCCGCGATCGGTAATCAAAAAAATGTTTGTGCTAAACCGCTCCGCAAGCGCTGGCGTTTATGGGCATTGAATGATCGTCGCGGTGATTTGTGATGCCAGGCGCACGGGGTGGTGCGCGCCAGAAGCGGGCGGTTGGCCGGGCCCGTCGCGCGAAGACAGTGGAAATGCGGACGCAAATGGGTAAGGAATGCTGAGTTTCGCGGCATTGTGAGGGTGCGACGACGCCATGG
>NZ_JAPMAL010000038.1:0-80199 GCF_026343935.1 Paraburkholderia sp. CNPSo 3076
CGCGGCCGCCGCGCTTGGCCTCTTCACGCCGAACTCGGGTGCGGCCAACGTCTGGCGGCGCCTCGGGCGTGGTCTCGGCGCGGCGTTCGCGATCTGGGCCGCGACGCTGATCGTCGGTCTTGCGGCGGGTTCGACCGATCCGCTGCGTCCGCTCGCCGTGCTGGCCGCGCGCGTGGGCGGCGCGAGCGATGTTGCCGCCGCCGGCGCGGCACAGTCCGCGGGCGCCAGCGAAGCGAACGCATTGGTCTTCGCGCCCGTGCGCTCGCCCGCGCAGCTCGACGCGGCGCTGAAGACTGCGGGCAAGCCGTCGATGCTCGACTTCTACGCTGACTGGTGCGTGAGCTGCAAGGAAATGGAGAAGTTCACGTTCAGCGACCCGCGCGTGCAGGCGCGCCTCGCGGAGCTGGGGCTGCTGCGCGCCGATGTGACCGCCAACAATTCGGACGACCAGGCACTGCTCAAGCGCTTCGGCCTCTTCGGACCGCCGGGCATCATCTTCTTCGATACGCAGGGGCGTGAAGTGTTGCGCGTGGTTGGCTACGAGAATGCCGACCGGTTCCTCGCGCGCCTCGATCGCGTGACGACGCCGGCGCCGCAGACGCCGGCAGCGCCATCGGCATGATCGGCGGCATTGCGCGCGCGTGAGAGCGCGCATCGGCCCAAAAGCAAAAAGGCACGTCCTCGGACGTGCCTTTTTTTTATGCGATGCGTGCAGCGCTTACTTCTGTGCGCGCAGCAAACGCGCGGCGTCGAGCGCGAAATACGTGAGAATGCCGTCGGCGCCCGCGCGCTTGAACGCGAGCAGCGATTCCATCATCACCTTGTCGTGATCGAGCCAGCCGTTCTGCGCAGCGGCCTTGAGCATGGCGTACTCGCCGCTCACCTGGTACACGTAGGTCGGAAAGCGGAATTCGTCCTTCACACGGCGCACGATGTCGAGGTAGGGCATGCCGGGCTTCACCATCACCATGTCGGCGCCTTCCTCGATGTCGAGGCGCACTTCGCGCAGCGCCTCGTCGGAGTTCGACGGGTCCATCTGGTAGGTCATCTTGTTGCCCTTGCCCAGATTCGACGCCGAGCCCACGGCGTCGCGGAACGGACCATAGAACGCCGAAGCGTATTTGGCCGAGTACGCCATGATGCGCGTGTGGATGTGGTTTTCGCTTTCGAGCATCTCGCGGATCGCACCGATGCGCCCGTCCATCATGTCCGACGGCGCGACGATATCGACGCCGGCTTCCGCCTGCGCGCGCGCCTGCGCGACGAGGATCTCGATGGTCTCGTCGTTGATGACGTAACCGTTCTCGTCGAGCACGCCGTCCTGGCCGTGGCTCGTGTACGGGTCGAGCGCGACGTCGCAAAGCACGCCGAGGTCGGGGAAACGCTTCTTCAGTTCGCGCACGGCGCGCGGAATCACGCCGTCGGGGTTCGTCGCCTCGATGCCATCGGGCGTTTTGAGCGCCGGATCGACGACGGGGAAGAGCGAAAGCACCGGAATGCCGAGTTCGACGCACTGCTCGGCGACGCCCATCAGCAGATCGATTGACACGCGTTCGACGCCAGGCATCGACGGCACGGGTTCGCGCACGTTGTTGCCCGCAATGACGAATACGGGGTAGATCAGGTCGTTCGTGGTGAGGAGGTTTTCGCGCATCAGACGGCGCGAGAAATCGTCACGTCGCATGCGGCGCGGACGATGATGCGGATAGAAGCTCATGTCGGCGGATATCTTGAAACGGGATGGGTCCCGGAGCACAGGAAACTTTTCGGGACAATGGTATATCATACCGATCGAGCGAGGCGCCTGGCGCCGAGCTCCCCGCTTCTCCTCCCTGAGCGGGTGCCTGTCGTTTTTCGATAAGGCTGTTTAACCCGCCGGAAATTACGGCGGGTTTTTTTATGTGCGCCGAAAGCGCCGTAGCAAGGCCCCGCGGCGCAGACCGGAGAGGGCGCTTGCGCCTGGCATTAGCGTGGTCTGTGTGCGGTAGCGCACATAGCGCGGCGAATGCCGCGCCGGCCTTGTGAAAAGATCTGATGAAAGCGCGTGAAAAGCCCGACAGTGTGGGCTTTTAGACGACTGAGGGCCTGCCTGAAGCGGCTGGCCCGAGGGGTGTTATTCCACTTGCGCGTCGGTTTCGCCGACAGATTCCTGCGGCACGATCCAGCTCTCGATTACGGCGTGCGCCTCGTCGAGCCCCACGCGCTTGAGCGCCGAAAAGAGCTGGGCGCTCAGCTTCCCTTCGTAGCCTTGCTTGCTGTACTCGTCGAACGCCTTGTTCGCCGTGCGCAGCGCGAGCACGCTTTCCTGGCGCGTCAATTTGTCGCACTTCGTGAGGAGTGCATGGATCGGTTTGCCCGTCGGCGCAAACCATTCGATCATGCGGCGGTCGAGGTCGGTGAGCGGGCGGCGGGCATCCATCATCAGGATGAGCCCCGAGAGCTGCGCGCGCGTTTGCAGATAGAGCGAAAGCAGCTGCTCCCAGTGCGCCTTCGCGGCTAACGGGACTTCGGCATAGCCGTAGCCGGGCAGGTCGACGAGATAGCCCGCGGGTTCGTCCGCGGGGCCGACTGAGAAGTAGTTGATATGCTGGGTGCGGCCCGGCGTCTTCGAGGCGAAGGCGAGCCGCTTCTGGTTGCACAGCAGATTGATGGCGGTGGATTTGCCGGCGTTCGAACGGCCGGCGAACGCGACCTCGGGCCGCGCCGTAGCGGGCAGGTCGCGCAGATGGTTCACCGTCGTGAAGAAGCGGGCTTGGTGCAGCAGGAAGGCCATCGGAAAAGGACCACAATGTGAGACAACGCGGCGGGTGGCCCGCCGGGCCCGGACGCGCCCGGGATGGATTCTGGGATATCGGGGGCAGGCCCGACTGGCGCCGTGGCGCCTTGCGCGCTATTGTACAATGCGATGGTTTACTGAATACCAGTGAGGCCAGCGCGGGCCTTCGAGGTAGATCGGTCGCTGTCGTCCATTGCAGAACCTGATTCCCACAAGACGAAACAAGGTGCGCGAATGAATCGACTGGGCAAGTGCTTGAAGGTGTTCGAGAGTGCGATAGCGTCAGGTCTTACAGCAGGTCTATTCATGATGGCGGGGCAGGCAAGCGCGGCGGATCAGGGAACGCCGGCCAAGCCCGACGTCGCCCGGGGGCAAGCCATTGCTGCGCAAGTGTGCGCAGCCTGTCACGCGGCGGACGGCAACAGCACCGGCGGCGCGTATCCCAAGCTCGCCGGCCAGCACGCCGACTATCTCGTCAAGCAACTCAAGGAGTTCAAACCGCAGCCCGGCGGCAAGCCGGCGGCGCGCGCAAACCCGATCATGGCCGGCTTCGCTGCCGCGCTGTCAGACCAGGATA
This sequence comes from Paraburkholderia sp. CNPSo 3076, assembly GCF_026343935.1. Classification (NCBI taxonomy): domain Bacteria; kingdom Pseudomonadati; phylum Pseudomonadota; class Betaproteobacteria; order Burkholderiales; family Burkholderiaceae; genus Paraburkholderia; species Paraburkholderia sp. CNPSo 3076. The sequence goes on from NZ_JAPMAL010000038.1 coordinate 3,354, forward strand.
TGATCAATGTCGCAGCCTGGTTCGCCTCCCAGACACCCAAACCCGGCTACGCGCGCGACGCGAAGACCGTGCCGTTCGGCCAGTCGATCTGGCGTGGCGGCATCGCCGACAAGGGCGTGCCGGCCTGTGCGGCGTGCCACGGACCCACGGGCCAGGGTATTCCGATCCAGTATCCGCGCCTCTCGGGCCAGTGGTCAGAATATATCGTTGCACAGCTCAATGCTTTCCAGCAGGGCACGCGTAACAATAACGATCCGATGCGAACCATCGCGCACCGGCTCTCGGACGACGAGATCAAGGCCGTCGCCGATTACGCCGCCGGCCTGCATTGAGTGTAATCGGTTTGCCGCGCGTTTGATCAGCAGTTTCACGGCGCGGCCGGCCGGAAAACAAGAAAAGGGTGAGGGCGTCGTCACGCCGACGGCGCGCCTGCACCCTTTTTTGCTGTAGCGCCTGATCGGCGAGAAGCCAGCAAGAGCGATAAAGCGGAGTTTGAATGAGCGTCACCACGCAGGGTTTGCAGTTGAATGTTCGCCAGAAGGCGGTGAAAGTCGCCGTCGAGCTGATCAGTTCGATGCGCTTCGCGATTGCGCTGCTCGTTGTGCTCGCCATTGCGAGCATCATCGGCACGGTGCTCACGCAGGACGACCCGTACCCGAACTACGTCAACCAGTTCGGCCCTTTCTGGGCCGATATCTTCCGCTCGCTGAGCCTCTACACGGTCTACAGCGCGTGGTGGTTCATGACGATCCTCGGCTTTCTCGTGGTGTCGGTCTCGCTGTGCGTGATCCGCAACGCGCCGAAGATGCTCGCCGACATGAAGAGCTGGAAGGACAAGGTCCGCGAAGGCAGCCTGCGCGCGTTCCATCACAAGGGCGAGTTCGCGGTGGAGGGCGGCACGCGTGAGCAAACGGCCGCCGTGCTCGGCAAGCTGGCGGGGCGCATGGGCTACCGGTTCGTCACGCGCGAGAGCGATGGCGCCACGCTCATCGCGGCCAAACGCGGTGCGCTCACGAAGATCGGCTACATCTTCGCGCACCTCGCGATCGTGATCATCTGCCTCGGCGGCCTGCTCGACAGCAATCTGCCGATCAAATTCCAGATGTGGCTGTTCGACAAGACGCCCATTCGCAGCAACGCGGTCATCAACGACATTGCGCCCGAGCACCGGCTCTCGCAGTCGAACCCGACCTTCCGCGGCTACGCCTGGGTGCCGGAGGGCCAGTTCGTTTCCACGGCCATCCTCAACCAGCCCGACGGCTCGCTGATCCAGGACCTGCCGTTCTCCATCCAGCTCAACAAGTTCATCGTCGATTACTACTCGACCGGCATGCCCAAGCTCTTTGCGAGCGATATCGTCGTGATCGACCACAAGACGGGCCAGCGCGTTCCAGCGCGCATCGAGGTGAACGAGCCGTTCGAGTACGACGGCGTGTCGATCTATCAGTCGAGCTTCCAGGACGGCGGCTCGCAGATGTCGATGACGGCGTGGCCCATGTCGGGTGCAAGCGCGAAGAACTTCCCGTTCGGCGGCACGATCGGCAATTCAGCGCCGCTCGCGGTGCCCGCGGGCCAGACGGTGCCGGGCGTGGATGGGCAGACGATCGAATTCGCGGACTTCCGCGCGATCAACGTCGAGAACATCTCGAATGGCAGCGGCGCGAACGACGCGCGCGGCGTGGCGCACCAGTCGCTCAAGGAAGCGTTCGACGAGCGCCTCGGCTCCGGTGCGAAGAGCTCGAAGCCACTCGACCTGCATAACGTCGGCCCTTCGGTGCAGTACAAGGTGCGCGACAAGGACGGCCAGGCGCGCGAGTACAACAACTACATGCTGCCTGTGGACGTGGGCGGCGGCGATCGCATGTTCCTCGCGGGCATGCGCGAGAATCCCGACGATCCGTTCCGCTACCTGCGCATTCCCGCCGACAGCGGCGGCACGCCGAAGGAGTGGATGACGCTGCGCGCGGCCTTCGAGGACCCCGCATTGCGCGCGCAGGCCGCGAAGCGTTTCGCCACGCGCTCAGTCCCCGCTTCGAACCGCGAGTTGCAACAGCATCTCGCGGACAGCGCCGAGCGCGTCTTGACCCTTTTCGCGGGCTCGGACGCACCGCAGGCAGGTGCTGCGGGGGCTGCAGGTGCCGCAGGCGGCTTCCAGGCCGTGGCCGCGTTCATCGACAAGTCGGTGCCGAAGGAGCAGCAGGAAAAGGCGGCGAGCCTGCTGCTGCGCATGCTCGAGGGTGCGACTTGGGACCTCTGGCAGCTCGCGCGCGAGCAGGCAGGCGAGCCCGACCTGAAGCCCGATGCCGACGCCGCGCGCTTCGTACAGGATTCGATCAACGCGATATCCGACAGCTTCCTGTATGGATCTCCTGTCTATCTACAGCTCGATTCATTCAAGCAGGTGCAAGCTTCGGTATTTCAGTTGACGCGCGCGCCGGGCAAGAAAGTCGTGTATCTTGGCAGCCTGTTGCTCGTGCTCGGCATCTTCTCGATGTTCTACGTGCGTGAGCGGCGTCTGTGGTTCTGGCTGAAGGACCGGAAGGGTCAGGACGGTCAGGACCACGGCGTCGACGTCATCATGGCGATGTCGACCGCCCGCCGTACCCTCGACTTCGAGAAGGAGTTCGCCCGTACCCGCGACGCGGTCGGCCGTGTGCTGGGCGCGGCGCCGCAAACGGGCGCCACGAACGATGCGGGCGACACGAACGGCAGCGGCACGGACCGTGCGCCCTGATTCACGCACGTGATTGCAGCCACTCACGATCAACATCGGTAAGCCCATGGACTTGTCTCAGGTTTCCTCCTCCGCGAAGGCCCGGCGCGCCGAACGTGCGCTGGTGGCCAATGCCGCTGTGGCGCACGGCGCCGCGAGTGCCCGCGATCCCCTCGCCGACGCCCTGTTCGACGAACGCCCCTTCCTGCGCCGCCTGACGGTGGTCGACTGGCTGTTCGCGCTGGCGCTCGTGGCGGGCGCGGGCTTCGCGCTCTCGCGCTACCACGCGCACATGAACTATTACGACAAGCTGGTGCTCGGCGGTACGACGCCGGCGCTCGTCGTACTGGGCTGGCGCTGGAAGCCAGCGCGGCTGCTCATGGCCGGCATCGCGGTGCTCGCACTTTTCGCGCTCCAGATCTACCAGGGCGACCTCGCGCGCGCGGATCAGGCGTTCTTCCTCAAGTATTTCCTGTCCAGCCAGTCGGCCATTCTGTGGATGAGCGCGCTGTTCGTGCTCGCCACGCTGTTCTACTGGATCGGCCTGCTCTCTCGCTCGCCCTCGGGCGGCTCGATCGGCTCGAAGCTCACGTGGGCGGCGGTGCTCATGGGCTTCGTCGGCCTGATGGTGCGCTGGTACGAGTCCTACCTCATCGGCGCGGACGTCGGGCACATTCCCATCTCGAACCTCTACGAAGTGTTCGTGCTGTTCAGCCTCATCACCGCGCTCTTCTATCTGTATTACGAAAAGCACTACAACACGCGTGCGCTCGGCGCGTTCGTGCTGCTCGTGATCAGCGCGGCGGTGGGTTTCCTCATGTGGTACTCGATCTCGCGCGACGCGCAGCAGATCCAGCCGCTCGTGCCCGCACTGCAGAGCTGGTGGATGAAGATCCACGTGCCGGCGAACTTCATCGGCTACGGCAGCTTCGCGCTTTCGGCCATGGTGGGCGTGGCGTACATCATGAAGGAGCGCGGCGTGCTGGCGGATCGTCTGCCCGCGCTCGAGGTGCTCGACGACGTCATGTACAAGTCGATCGCCGTGGGTTTCGCCTTCTTCACCATCGCGACCATTCTCGGCGCACTGTGGGCGGCGCAGGCCTGGGGCGGCTACTGGAGCTGGGACCCGAAGGAAACCTGGGCGCTGATCGTGTGGCTCAACTACGCGGCCTGGCTGCATATGCGCCTCATGAAGGGCCTGCGAGGCGGCGTGGCGGCCTGGTGGGCGCTGACGGGTCTACTTGTCACGACCTTCGCGTTCCTTGGCGTGAACATGTTCCTTTCGGGCCTGCACAGTTACGGGAAGCTGTAACCGAATCCGCTCTCAAGACGAATTAACCGTCGGATGCCTCGCGCTCCGACGGTTTTTTTTCGCCCGCCGGGAAGTTTTCTGCGAATTGCGCGTTTGCCCGCTTGAGGTCATCCAGTCGATCCATGTCGTGCACAGCACGGCAGGACGGGTCGAGATACGATCAATGTGCTGGCGGCGCACGCCACGCAAGAAGCAGGAGCAGCGATATGTGGATCAAGCGGAGCAGCAGGATCTTGCTCAACGGTGACGACATCCCCGCGAGCGAAATCACGCCGCAAACGGTGTACGAACAGCGTCGGCGCATTCTGCGGGCTGCGGGCGCGCTCGCGCTCGGCGGCATCGCGGGGCCGTTCAGTGCAACGCAGGCGCTTGCGGAATACGCCCCCGGCGACCCGAAGGCGCAGAAGCTCGCCGCGCAGACGAACACGAAGTTCGTCGCGCTCGACAAGGTCACGCCCTACAAGGACATCACGACCTATAACAACTTCTACGAATTCGGCACCGACAAGGGCGATCCGGCTCAAAACGCGCACACGCTGCGGCCGCGTCCGTGGAAGCTGAGCGTCGAGGGCGAGGTGAAGAATCCGAAGGTCTATGACATCGACGAGATCCTCAAGCTCGCGCCGCTCGAAGAGCGCGTGTACCGGCATCGCTGTGTGGAGGGCTGGTCGATTGTCGTGCCGTGGATCGGTGTTTCGCTTTCCGAACTGATCCGCCGTGCGCAGCCCACGGGCAACGCGCGCTACGTGCAGTTCATCACGCTCGCCGACCCCTCGCAAATGCCGGGCCTCGCCGAGCCGATTCTCGACTGGCCGTATTCCGAAGGCCTGCGCATGGACGAAGCGATGAACCCGCTCACGCTGCTCACGGTCGGGCTCTACGGCCAGGTGCTTCCGAACCAGAACGGCGCGCCCGTGCGCGTGATCGTGCCGTGGAAGTACGGCTTCAAGAGCGCGAAGTCGCTGGTGAAGATCCGCTTCGTCGCGAACCAGCCGCCCACGAGCTGGAACAAGTACGCGCCGAACGAGTACGGCTTTTATTCGAACGTGAATCCGAACGTCGATCACCCGCGCTGGAGCCAGGCCACGGAGCGGCGCATCGGCGAGGACGGCTTCTTCCAGCCCAAGCGCAAGACACTCATGTACAACGGCTACGGCGACCTCGTCGCGTCGATGTATCAGGGCATGGATCTGCGCAAGAACTTCTGAGCAACGAGCTTGATGGAGCGAGAGATGGAATCGACGACGACACCGCAGGCCGCCGCGCGCGTGGGGGCGGGGCAGACGCGTCCTGCGCGAAAGGCCGGTGCGGCGAGCGTGACGGGCCCGCGCTGGCTGCCGTGGGCGAAGGCGGCGGTGTTCGTCGCGGCGTTGTATCCGCTCGCGCGCCTCGTGCTGTTCGGCTTCACAGACGGGCTCGGTGCGAATCCGATCGAGTTCATCACGCGGTCCACGGGCCTGTGGACGCTGGTGTTCCTCTGCATCACGCTTGCGGTCACGCCGCTGCGACGACTCACGGGCTGGAATACGCTGATCCGCTTTCGGCGCATGCTGGGCCTCTTCGCGTTTTTCTACGCGACGCTGCACTTCACGACCTACATCTGGTTCGACAAGTGGTTCGACGTCGCCGCGATGTTCAAGGACGTGGGCAAGCGGCCGTTCATCACGGTGGGTTTCGCGGCGTTCGTGCTGCTGATTCCGCTCGCCGTGACGTCCACGCGCGCGATGGCGCGTCGGCTCGGACGCCGCTGGCAGACGCTGCATCGGCTCATCTACGCGATCGGCGTGCTGGCGATCCTGCACTTCTGGTGGATGAAGGCGGGCAAGCACGACCTCGTGCTGCCCAAGCTCTACGGCGCGATCATGCTGGCGCTGCTCGGCTGGCGCGTGGCCGTGTGGCTGCTTGCGCGCTGGCGTGCTTCGCGCGCGGGTGCGCGCGCCGCGTAGGTACACCGCGCGCAGGCAGGCAAATAAAAAGCGACGCCGTGGCGTCGCTTTTTTACATGGGCGAGCGGACGAAAGACTCAGTCCGGCAGCACGCGCTCGCTCGCGAACAACTGCGCCACGTTTTCGCGCTCGCGCGCGAGATGTACGCGCTTGCCGTCGACCATCACTTCGGCCGCGCGCGCACGCGTGTTGTAGTTCGAGCTCATTACGAAGCCGTATGCGCCCGCGGAGCGGATCGCGAGCACGTCGCCCGGTTCGATCGCGAGCGAGCGGGCGCGGCCCAGCCAGTCGCCGCTTTCGCACACTGGGCCGACCACGTCGTAGGTCTGCGGCGCGGACTGACGCGCAACGACTGGTTCCATCGCGTGATACGCGTCGTACATGGCCGGACGGGCGAGGTCGTTCATTGCGGCGTCGACGATCGCGAAGTTCTTTTCCGAGCCCGGCTTCAGGAACTCGACCGTGGTGAGCAGGATGCCCGCATTGCCCACGAGGGAGCGGCCCGGCTCGAAGTACACCTCGCGCGTCTTGCCCGTTTTCGCGCCGTACGCCTCGATGTGGTCGAGCACCGCGCGCACGAACTCGCCGATGTCGGGCGGCGTTTCGTCGTCGTAGGTGATGCCGAGGCCGCCGCCCACGTCGATGTGGCGGATACTCACGCCGTCCGCTTCGATCTGGTCGACGAGTTCGAGCAGCTTGTCGATGGCGTCGAGATACGGCGCGATTTCGGTGATCTGCGAGCCGATGTGGCAGTCGATGCCGACCACGTCCAGGTGCGCCATGGCCGCGGCGGCGCGATAGGTCGCGCGCGCTTCCTCGAATGCCACGCCGAACTTGTTCGCCTTCAGGCCGGTGGAAATGTACGGATGCGTTTTCGGATCGACGTCCGGGTTCACGCGCAGCGAAACTGGCGCCTTCTTGCCGAGCTTGCCCGCCACGTCGTTGAGGCGGTCGAGTTCAGGGATCGATTCGACGTTGAAGCACTTCACGCCCGCTTCGAGCGCCTCGCGCATTTCGCCGGCGGTCTTGCCGACGCCCGAGAACACCACGTCCTGCGCTTTACCGCCTGCCGCGAGCACGCGGGCGAGCTCGCCTGCCGAAACGATGTCGAAGCCCGCGCCTTCGCGCGCGAACACGTTGAGCACGGCGAGGTTGCTGTTCGCCTTGACCGCGACGTGCACCTTGGCGCGGCGGCCGGCGCAGGCGTCGGCGTAGGCGTGCCATGCGGCGGTGAGCGCCGCGCGCGAATACACATAGAGCGGCGTGCCGTACTGTTTGGCGAGATCTGCGGCCGAGACGCCTTCTACGAAGAGCGTGCCGTTATCGCGGTGAAAAGCGGACTGGGTCATGCGAGCGTTTTACTGGGTTGGCGTGGCGTCGGAAGCCGCTTGCGGGCTGCCGGTGGTCGCGGGTGTGGTGCCGAGTTCGGTGTCCGGGGACAACGAGAGCGGCGTGCCGGAGGTGTCCGGAATCGTGCCGACGGGCGCCGAAGCCGACTCGGGAGCACTCGCGGGCGCGCTTGCAGGCGTCGCGCCGGTTTCCGGCTGCGTGGTTTCGAAATTGGGCTTGGGCGGAAGCGGCGGCACGGTGGGCATATAGAGCGCGCCGCGCTGGCCGCAGCCTGCGAGCGTGACGGCGCCGATCGCAAAAGCCGCTAAAATCGCGCGGGGCGTCCATGCGCTGGGGGCCGCTGCGCGCGTCCGGAAAATGACACGCATAATTGTCCCTGAATGAATAACCGGTGGAGTTTAGCATGCCAGACAATGACTACCTGAGCCGCGCGGAGGCCGTGCTGGCGGCCGTGGAGCGGGCCGTGGACGAGGCCGAAGCGGACATCGAACTGGAGCGCAGCGGCAACGTTCTGACGCTCGAATTCGAGAATCGCACGAAGATCATCGTGAACTTGCAGCCGCCGATGCGCGAAATCTGGATCGCGGCGAAGGCTGGCGGTTTCCACTATCGCTTCATCGACGGCGAATGGCGCGACACGCGCACAGGCACCGAATTCTTCTCGGCGCTCACGGCCTATGCAACGGAGCAGGCGGGCGAGCCGGTGCGGTTCGAGCCGTAAACGCGCAAGCGTGAGTTCGGAAAATAAATGGGCGCCAATCGAAAGACTGGCGCCCATTTATCATTGCCACCGCTGCGGCGAGCGTCAGTGCCCGCGGAACAGGTTCATGATGTCTTCCTTCTCCTTCGCATTCACGTGCTCCGGCGTGGGTGTGGTGCCCGCATCGGCGCCACCCGCGCCCGATGCGCCGCTCGCCGACGCCTCGAGCGCCGCCTGACTGATGCCCACGGTCGAGACGAAGCCGTGGCCCGGCGTGGCGTCGGCGTAGTAGAGCTCGTCGCCGAGCGTGACGATGCCGTCCGGCATCGCCATCCTGTACTCGGGCATGCCGTTGAGCGCCTTCTGCATGTAGTCGATCCAGACCGGCAGCGCGAGACCGCCGCCCGTTTCCTTGTCGCCGAGGCTGCGCGGGTTGTCGTAGCCGATCCACGCGATCGCGGCCAGCGTGTGCTGAAAGCCCGCGAACCACGCGTCGCGCGAGTCGTTGGTCGTGCCGGTCTTGCCGCCCAGGTCGGTGCGCTTGAGGACGTTCGACTTCGCGCCCGTGCCGCGCTGCGCGACGCTCTGCAACAGGCTGTTCATGATGTACGCGTTACGCGGGTCGATGGCGCGCGGCGCGTTCTGCTCGGCCACGAGCGGCTGCGCCTGGGCGACCACCATGCCGCGCTGGTCGGTGACCTCGGCGATCAGATACGGATTCACGCGATACCCGCCGTTGGCGAACACCGAGTAGCCGGCGGCCATCTGCAACGGCGTGACGAGACCCGCGCCGAGCGCCATCGGCAGGTAGGCGGGATGCCGGTCGGCGTCGAAGCCGAAGTGCGTGATGTACTGCTGCGCGTACTTCGTGCCGATGTGGTTGAGGATACGGATCGACACGAGATTCTTCGACTTCATGAGCGCCGTACGCATGCTCATGGGGCCGTCGAAGCCGCCGCCGTAGTTCTTCGGCTCCCACGGCTGGCCGCCCGTTTCGGCGGCGCTGAAGAAGAGCGGCGCGTCGTTGATGACGGTCGCCGGCCCGAGCCCCTTGTCGAGCGACGCCGAGTAGATGAACGGCTTGAAGCTCGAACCCGGCTGACGCCACGCCTGGGTGGCGTGGTTGAACTTGTTCTTGTTGAAGTCGAAGCCGCCCACGAGCGCGCGGATCGCGCCGTCTTGCGGCACGATCGAGATGAACGCGCCTTCGATTTGCGGCAGCTGCGTGATCGACCACTCGCCCGCGTTGTTGCGCGCGACGCGGATGATCGCGCCCGGCCGGATCTTCTGCGACGGCTGCGCGCGCGCGGAGAGCGCGAACTGCGCGAAGCGCAGCCCGTCGCCGGTGATGCTCGTGGTGTTGCCGTCCATGAGGGTGGCTTTCACTTCCTTCGGGCTCGCCGCCGTCACCACTGCCGCCACGAGTTCGCCGTTGTCGGGGTGCTCGACGAGCGCGTCGTCGATGGCCTGCTCGCGCTCGTCGCTGTCCGTGGGCAGGTCGATGAACGCCTCGGGCCCGCGGTAGCCGTGGCGCCGCTCGTAGTCCATCAGCCCCTTGCGCAGCGCGCGATAGGCGACGTCCTGATCGGCGGAGTCGATGGTGGTGACGACGTTCAGTCCGCGCGTGTACGCCTCTTCGTGGTACTGCGCGTACATCATCTGGCGCACCATTTCCGCGACGTACTCGGCGTGGACGCTGAATTCCTTGCCCGCGCCCTTGACGACGAGCGGCTGCGCCGCAGCCTCGTCGTACTGCTGCTGCGTGATGTAGTGCAGCTCGAGCATGCGCTGGAGAATGTACTCCTGGCGCACCTTCGCCCGCTTCGGATTGACGACCGGGTTGTAGGCCGACGGCGCCTTGGGCAACCCGGCCAGCATCGCGCACTCGGCGAGCGTGAGGTCTTTCAGATCCTTGCCGAAGTACACGCGCGCGGCGCTCGCGAAGCCATACGCGCGCTGGCCCAGATAGATCTGATTCATGTACACCTCGAGAATCTGATCCTTCGAGAGCTTCGACTCGATCTTGTAGGCGAGCAGCATCTCGTAAATCTTGCGCGTGTAGGTCTTTTCGCTCGAAAGGAAGAAGTTGCGCGCCACCTGCATGGTGATCGTGCTGGCGCCCTGGGTGGCGTGGCCATTGGTCAGCGCGACGAAGCCCGCGCGCGCGATGCCGGCGAGATCGACGCCGCCGTGATCGTAGAAGCGCGCGTCTTCGATGGCCAGAATGGCCTTCTTGAGGTTGTCGGGCACGTCCTTGAAATGGACGACGTCGCGCCGCTCCTCGCCGAATTCGCCGATCAGCACGTGGTCGCGCGTGTAGATGCGCAGCGGCACCTTCGGACGATAGTCGGTGAGCGCCTCGAGCGACGGCAGGTTGGGCGTCGCCACGACGAGCGCGTAGCCGAGCACCAGCGCCACGCAAACCACGCCGGCGAAGATGAGGCCGAAAAAGGCGATCAGCAGCGTGGCCCACCACGGGCGCTTGCGCCGCCGGGGCGGCTCGGGCGGGGTGGAAGGCGGTACGGACGAAGGAAGCTGATCTTGCATACGAACACCAGAAAAACGGTCCCGCGATTATAGCCGCCGCTCGCCCGCTGGCTTTCGAGATGCTTACATGGACGGCGCATGCGAGCACGCAACCCGTTATTTCTGTCGACGCTTTTGCTGACGCTTATTGCTGATATTCGCACTGTAGACGCGCCCCTCGCGCGTGGATAGCGCTGGCGGCGACCGTTGGCCGTTCGGCCGAGTATTCGTGCGCCGCCCCGGTTCGCACAATTTCTCTATCGACGCGCTGCGAACGGTTCGTGGCGCACGGACGTACGGGAGGGATGCGATGGGTTTCGGGAATCCGCTGTTGTTGGGCGCTCGCCGTTTTGCCGCGGGTGTGGATTTAAGCGCGCGCGGGGTCACGCTGGCGGTGTTGAGCCAGCGCATTGTCGGGGCGGGGCCGGTCCGCCTCGAATGGCTGGCGAGCGCGCCGCTCGCGCGCGAGGCGCTCGCCGGCGCGGAGATCGTCGACCGGGCGGCCATCGTCGCGGCGCTTCGCAGCGTGTTTGGCGAGTTGCCGCGCGCCAGCGCCGCGGCGTCGCTGCGGTGTGCCATGGCGCTGCCCACGAGCGCGACGCTCGTCGCGACCGTGCCGCTCGCGCGTCTTGCACCGGCGGGTGCGATGGACGAGTCGGGTATTCACGCGGCGCTCGAGCCGCTCGTGCTGGCGGAGGCGGAACGCGTGGCGGGCGTGGAGCGCGGCGAGCTGGCGGTCGACTGGAGCGTGCTGCCGGCCACGCCGCGCAGCCACGAAGCGCAGGTGACGATCGCGGCGACGGCGCGGCAGCATCTCGAAGCGCGCATCGAGTGTGCGGCCATGGCCGGCATCACGCTGTGCGCCGTGGACGGCGAGGCGCACGCCGCGTTGCGCGCCATGCGGCACGCGGCGGTGTACGAGTTGCCGCCGCACGAACCCTGGGTGGCGATCTGGGTCGGCCCGGAAGGCGTGCACGGCTGGTTGCTCGTCGACGACTCGGTCATCCGGCACATGCGCTTTCCCGCGCTCGAACATGCCGATCTCGTGGAGGCGTTGCGCGACCTCGTCGACGGCGAGCAGGCCGGCTGCGTGCAGGTCTCGGGCGAGCTTGCCATGCTGCGCGGCGCGAACTTCACGATGGCCGACATCGGCGACGTGCTGGGCGCGCCAGTGCTGCCGTTCGAATGCGCACCGCTGGCCGACATCGAGTGGCCGCTCGCAGCGACGCTGTTGCATGATCCGGCGTGCGCGGTGGCGTTCGGACTCGCGTTGCGCGGGGTGGCGGAATGACGCTCGCGCGCGCCGTGCGCGTATTGCCGGGCCGGGCCGTCGGCGGATTCAATTTGCTGCCGTGGCGGCGGCGCGCGATCCGCAGGCGGCGTTGCTGGCGCCTGCTCGAATGGGGCGCCGCCGTGCTTGGCGGGTGCGCGTGCGCGCTGGGTGTCGTGCTTTGGCAGCGCGTCGAATGCAGCGCGCTCGAGTCTCGGCGCGAGGCGCTGGAACGGCCGCTGGCGCAGTGGCGCACGCCGCTCGCCGAGGCGCAGCGCCTCGTGCGGGAGAGCGAAGCGCGGCGCGCCGGCGATCGACTGGCCCGGCAGCACGCGCGGGCAACGGCGCGCTTTTTTGCCCTCGCGGACGCGTTGGCAAGCGACCCTCTGCCGGGCGTCGGCTTGCAGCAACTCGCGCAGTCCGCCGATGAAACCGATCTGCAGGCGAGCGCGGCGGACGAATCGGCGGCTGCGGCGTGGCTCGGACGGCTGCGCTCGCTGCCCGATGTCGAGGCCGTGAGCGTGCGCGAACTCAAGCGCGGCGCGCCGGCTGGCGCTGCACGCGGGAGCGCGCCCGGCGGCGAGCCGATTCGCGTGGCGGCTCATCTCGTCTGGCAAGGCGCGAGCACCGTGCCGCGGGCCGGCGCACCGCGAGCGCACGAGGTGCCGCGAGCGTCGAGCGGCGTCGCAGCGAAGGAGGCGACATGAGCACGATGCCTGCGCACGCTGGACAGGAGCGGGCGCTCGTTTCGGCTCAGTCAGGCGCGGGCAACGCATTGCGCGGGTGGCCGCCGCTGCACGCATGGGGTACGCGCCGCCGCCAGGCTGTCGCGTTGACGATTGCTGTGCTCGCTCTCGCCACCGCGAGCGGCGCGTGCATCGTCGGGGATCCGCTTGGTGTGCATGCAGCGCGCGCCGCGCTGGAAGCCGCTCAAAGGCGCTACGGCGACGCCCGGCAAGTCCTGGCGCGCCTGCCCGCGCTGCGCGAAGCCGCGGCACGAACGACTTCGCGTGCGCCGCGTGCGGGCAATTCCGCCGACGACATTCGCCGCACCTCGCAACTCGCCGCGCAATCGGGCCTCGTGCTGCATGCGCTGGAGCCAGGCGTCGCGGGCGGCGCGCAAGCCGAGGCGTTCCGGTCGATCAAGCTGGTCGCGCAAGGCAGCTTCGCGCAACTGCGCGGACTGCTCGAAGGGTTGGCGCGCGAGCCGGCGCTCACGGTGCCATTCGAGCTGGCAATCCGGCGCATCGGAACCGGCTTGTCGGTCTCGGCAACATTGCGTGTGTACGATGCGCTTCCCGCCGTGCCGCTGGCGGCAGCTCCCGCAGCGGCGGCTCGCGATCCCTTCACTCATGCGGCTGCGGCCGGGAGGGCGGAAGACGGGTGGCGTCTTGCCGGCATCCTCCAGGATCGGCAGCGCATCCTCGCGCTCGTGGAGACGCCCGAGGGCGTCGTGACCGCGCAGGCGGGCGAGGCGATCGGCGACGCTCGCGTGCTGGCAATCGGGCCGGCGCGGGTCGTCGTCGCGGCAGGTGGGACGACGCGCGCGCTCGGCTGGGCGGAGCCGGCGAAATGAGCGCGCTCAAGTGGAACGTTGCTGCACTCGCCGCGTTGATGGTGAGCGTCGCCGCGTGCGCTGCATGGGCCGCGGTGCCGTCGCCTCGACCAGGGTGGGCACGTTCGCCGGCGCCGCTCGCGCGCTACGAAGTGCCGCCGTTGCCCGATGGGGCGGGGGAGCCCGCAGTAAATCAGTGGGTCGCCAATCCGTTCATGGGTGGCAGCGATGCCCCAACGCCCGAAGTCGCGCCCGGGGACGTTTCGCGGGCAGACGCGAACGGCGACGCTGGCGTGTCCCAACGCGCCGCCCCGCCTACGCGCGATCCCGGCAGCGACGCGCCAGCGGCTGGGCCGCTCGAAGGGCCGCCCGTACCCATGCGCGCGCCGATGCGCCTCGGCGACACCGCGGCAGCAAACGATGGCTTGCCGCCAGACCGGCCGATCACGCTCAACTTCCAGCGCGCTGAACTCACGGCCGTTCTGCACGCGTTCGCCCAGTTCACGAAGCTCAATATCGTCGCAAGCGAGCGTGCGCGTGGCCAGGTGACGTTGCGCCTCGACCGCGTGCCGTGGCGTACCGCGTTCGACTTGCTGCTGGAGGCAAACGGCCTTGCGATGTCGCGCATCGGCGACGTGATCTGGGTCGCGGCCGCCGCGGAGGTGGCGGCGCGCGAGCGGCAGCGTTATGAAGCGCACGCCCGGGCCACGGAGCTGGAGCCGCTCGCGAGCCGCTCGTTCGAGTTGCAATACGCACGCGCCGAGGATGTGCGCCGCTTCCTGACCGGCTCGGGCACACAGCGCGCACTGTCGAAGCGCGGCACGGCGGTGGCGGACGCGCGCACGAACCTCCTGTTCGTCACCGACCTGCCGGCGCGACTCGACCAGATCGGCGAACTCGTGTGGCGGCTCGACGCGCCCGCGCGTCAGGTGCTGATCGAGGCCCGCATCGTCGAGGGAGAGGAGGGGCTATCGCGCGAGCTGGGCGTACGTCTTGGCGTGACGCCGGTAAACGTGGACGGCACGACGGCCCGCGGCTTGACCACCAGAGCCGACGGCACGGTGTACGACCTCGCGGCGGGCCCGATCTCCGGCTTCGAGGCCGCAGGCCTTGGGCTGACGTTGCTGGCCGCGCGCGCCACGCGCCTGCTCGACATCCAGTTGAGCGCGCTCGAGGCCGAGGGGCGCGGGCGCGTGGTGTCGAGTCCGCGCGTCGTCACCGCCGACCGCACGAAGGCCGTCGTCGAGCAGGGCACCGAGCTGCCATATCAGGCCAAGGTCGGGCAGGGCGTTTCGGGCGTACAGTTCCGGCGCGCCAGCCTGAAACTCGAAGTCGAGCCGCAGATCACACCCGATGGCCGCGTGATACTCGACCTCGATGTGGCGAAGGACAGTGTCGGCGAGCAAACGGCCGCCGGGCCTGCGATCAACACCAAACACGTGCAGACGCGCGTTGAAATCGAGGACGGCGGGACGGTCTCGATTGGCGGCATCGACGCGACGGATGACCGCGATGATGTGACGCGCGTGCCACTCCTGGGCAAAATACCGGTTCTGGGCGCGCTTTTTTCGCACCGCGCGCACCGGGATAAGCGCAGCGAGCTGGTGGTTTTCATCACGCCGCGTGTCGTGGAGTCAAATTGACCCTCATTGATCGGGCGAACCGGCCGCAAGCGGGCAGCCGCATGCTTGCGGGGCCGGAACGACGGGGCCGCAGGCTCGACAACGCCGCCGCTTTGCCAGTAAGCTGCGGCACCAACCTTTCGTAGGAATCGCTGCAAGTGCGGGACGCAAACGCCAATGTATTTTTCGTAGGGCTCATGGGCGCCGGCAAGACGACCGTGGGCCGGGCGGTCGCGCGCCGGCTGGAGCGTCCGTTCTTCGACTCCGATCACGAGATCGAGGCGCGCACGGGCGCGCGCATCCCGGTGATCTTCGAACTCGAAGGCGAAGCGGGCTTTCGCGACCGCGAGGCCCAGATGATCGAAGAGCTCACGGGGCGCGAAGGCATCGTCCTCGCGACCGGCGGCGGCGCGGTGCTGCGACCCGAGAATCGCGCGGCGCTCAAGGCGCGCGGCTTCGTCGTATATCTGCGCGCGCATCCGCACGACCTGTGGCTGCGCACGCGGCGCGACAAGAATCGTCCGCTCCTGCAAACCGAAGACCCCAAGGCGCGGCTCGAAGCGCTGTACGAAGTACGCGACCCGCTGTATCGCGAAATCGCGGATTTCGTGATCGAAACGGGCCGGCCTTCCGTCAACGGACTCGTCAACATGGTGCTGATGCAGCTCGACATGGCCGGCGTCGTGCGGGCCACGGCGCGCGAGTAGGGCGCAGGTCGCGCAGTAGGTCGCGTAGTGAGTCGTGCAGCAGGCAGCGCATCGGAAACCCACAAGATTCAGAGCATGATTACCGTCAATGTCGAACTGGGCGACCGCGCCTACCCCATCCATATCGGCTCCGGCCTGATCGGTCAGACGGCGCTCTTCGCGCCCCATATCGCCGGCAAGTCGGTGACGATCGTGACGAACACCGTCGTCGACCCACTCTACGGCGAGACGCTGCGCGCCGCCCTCGCGCCGCTCGGCAAGGACGTCAACACGGTGGTGCTGCCCGATGGCGAGGCGCACAAGAACTGGGAAACGCTCAACGAGATCTTCGACGCGCTGCTCACCTCGCGCGCCGACCGCAAGACCACGCTCATCGCGCTGGGCGGCGGCGTGACGGGCGACATGACGGGCTTCGCGGCCGCCTGCTACATGCGCGGCGTGCCGTTCATCCAGGTGCCGACCACGCTGCTTTCGCAGGTCGATTCGTCGGTGGGCGGCAAGACGGGCATCAATCATCCGCTCGGCAAGAACATGATCGGCGCGTTCTACCAGCCGCAGGCCGTGATCGCCGATATCGGCGCGCTTGCCACGCTGCCCGAGCGCGAGCTGGCGGCGGGCGTTGCCGAGGTCATCAAGACCGGCGCGATTGCCGACGCCGAATTCTTCGACTGGATCGAAGCCAACGTCGAATCGCTCAACCGCTGCGAGCCCGAAGCGCTCGCGCATGCGGTCAAGCGCTCGTGCGAGATCAAGGCATCGGTTGTGGCCGCCGACGAGCGCGAGGGTGGCCTGCGCGCCATCCTCAACTTCGGCCATACGTTCGGCCATGCAATTGAGGCCGGGCTCGGCTACGGCGAGTGGCTGCACGGCGAGGCGGTGGGTTGCGGCATGGTGATGGCGGCGGATCTCTCGGTGCGCATGGGCATACTGGACGAAGCCTCGCGCACGCGCCTCGTGCGCGTGGTCGAGGCCGCGAAGCTGCCGGTGCGTGCGCCCGCGCTCGGCGCCGAACGCTACGTCGAGCTGATGCAGGTCGACAAGAAGGCCGAGGGCGGGGCGATCAAGTTCATCCTGCTCAAGCGCTTTGGCGAGACGCACATCGGCCGCGCGCCCGACGAAGCCGTGCAGGCCACGCTCGCCGCCGCGACGCAGAACTGAGGCGGCGCCGGCAACAACCCCTTGCGGAGGAACGGTGAGCGACACCCGCAGCGATAACCGCAGTGATCCCCGTAGTGTTCAGGAAGGTAGCGACGCGCATGGCGGCGACGCCAGCGCCGCGCTGGTCGCGTCATTCGAGGCGGGCCTCGCGCCTTACGCGGCGCACGCCTCGCGCTCGCGCGGGCGGCGCTTTCCCGAGCCGCCGCCCGCCGCGCGCAGCGAGTTCCAGCGCGACCGCGACCGCATCGTCCATTCCACGGCGTTTCGCCGACTCGAGTACAAGACCCAGGTGTTCGTGAATCACGAGGGCGATCTCTTTCGCACGCGGCTCACGCACAGCCTGGAAGTCGCGCAGATCGCCCGCTCGGTCGCCCGCAACCTGCGCGTGAACGAAGATCTGGTCGAGGCGATCTCGCTCGCCCACGACCTCGGCCATACGCCGTTCGGCCATGCGGGCCAGGACGCGCTCAACGAGTGCATGCGCGAGCACGGCGGCTTCGAGCACAATCTCCAGAGCCTCGCGGTCGTGGACGAGCTCGAAGAGCATTACGGCGCGTTCGACGGCCTGAACCTGTGCTTCGAGACGCGCGAAGGCATTCTCAAGCACTGTTCGCGCGAGCATGCGCGGCATCTGGGCGATCTGGGCGAGCGTTTTCTGCTCGGCCGGCAGCCGTCGATCGAAGCGCAGATCGCCAACATCGCCGACGAAATCGCCTACAACAACCACGACGTCGACGACGGCTTGCGCTCGGGTCTGCTCGCCATCGAGCAGCTCGCCGAGGTCGAACTCTGGCAAACGCACTACGATGCCGCACGCGCCGAATATCCGCAGATCGAGGGCCGCCGGCTGGTTCACGAGACTGTGCGGCGCATCATCAACACGCTGATCGTCGATCTGATCGGGCAGACGCGGCGCAATCTCGCCGAGTGCGCGCCGCAGTCGCTCGACGACGTGCGCGCGGCGCCTGCGCTCGTCGCGCACAGCGAGCGTGTGGCCGCGCAGGCGGCTGCGCTCAAACGCTTCCTCTACCGCAACCTGTACCGCCACTACCGCGTGATGCGCATGGCCAACAAGGCGCGGCGCGTGGTGAAGGGGCTGTTCGAGGCGTTCAGCGAAGACTCGCGCCTGTTGCCGCCGCCGTACCAGACGCAGGACGCCGCCGTGCAGCCGCGGCTGATCGCGCATTACATCGCGGGCATGACCGACCGCTATGCCCTGAAGGAGTACCGCCGTCTCTTCGTCGTCGCCGGCGACGTTTGACGGCGCGGCTCGCCCCATCTCACCGCCCCTGCCGATTCCGGGAGCCCCTTTGATCAAGTCCTGGCCGTATCCGCGCGTGGCCGCGCACCGAGGGGGCGGCACGCTCGCACCCGAGAACACGCTGGCGGGTCTGCGCACCGGCGCGAGCCTCGGCCATACGATGGTCGAGTTCGACGCCAGGCTGTCCGTCGACAACGTCGCGTTCCTGCTCCACGACGACACGGTGAACCGCACGTCGAACGGGCAGGGCGCTGCGGCGTGCATGCGCTACGTGGAACTTGCCACGCTGGACGCGGGCAGCTGGCGGGATGCGCGTTTTGCGGGCGAGCCGATGCCCACGCTCGCTCAAGTCGCAGCGTGCTGTCGTGAGCTGGGGCTGTCGGCGAACGTCGAGGTCAAGCCCTGCGCGGGCCGCGACGTGGAGACAGGGCGCATGGTCGGCGCCGAAACGGCGCGCCTGTGGGAGCAAGAAGCGCAGGCAGGTATGCCGCCTTTGCTCTCGTCGTTTTCCTACGCGGCACTCGAGGCGGCGCGCGAGAGCGCGCCGGAACTGCCGCGCGGACTGCTATTCGAGCGCGTGCCCGCCGACTGGCGCGAGCAGACCGCGGCGCTCGAATGTGTGTCGCTCCATGCGAGCTATCGCCATCTCGACGAGGCGCTCGTCGAGCGCATCAAGTCGGCGGGGCTTTTCATCCTCGCCTATACGGTGAACGACCTCGAGCGCGCTCGCCAGCTCGTGAACTGGGGCGTCGATACGGTCTGTACCGACCGTATCGACCTGATCGGGCCGCACGCGCTCGACGCCTGAGGCCCCAAGCCGGGCGGCCAGCGCCCGGATCCTCATTCAGCGGCGCGCGAGCAGCGCGCCCACTACCAGCGCCACGCCGCCGACGATCGCGACGGCCTGCCAGGGATTGCGGTGCACGTAGTCGTCCGCGCTGGCGATGGCCGCGTCAGTATGGTCACGCGCGGCTGCACGCGCCACTTCGAGCCGCTCGCGGGCGGCGTCGAGACGCTTGCGGATGTCGTCGCGCAGCGCGGCGGCATCGGCCTGGGTTCCTTCGCCCAGCGTGTTTTCCAGCTCGGCGAGCAGATCACGCAACTCGTCGGTGATATCGGCGGCGGCGCTGCGGCCGCGGCGCGCGATGCGCCGCGCGTGTCGGCTCGTGCGCGTCCAGGAATCTCCGAGGGCTTCTCGCGTGTTCGGAAAGGCGCTCATGTATGGCTCCGTCGTTGAAAAGTCACAGGTAAAAGGCTCGCCTCGGCGCGCACGAAAAAGGGCGCGGGAGCGAGAGCCGGAGTGCAAGTATTGCGCAATTTCAGTGCCCGAGCCTTGAACGAGCGCAGTGAGCCGGGCGCAAACGCCCGCCAGGCGGGGCTTCGCTCTCTGGTGACAAAACAGGTGATTACGGGGACAGCACGCTTTTTCGCAGAGGCATAGAATCAGGATAAGCCCATGCGAAGGCGGGGAATAATCGATGGAGACGCGAAGACGGGAAGGGCACGGCCGGGCGGGAAACGCCGCCCTCCGCCAGACGCCGCAAGGGCGAGGCGAAGGGCCGGCGCGAGGTAGTGCGGGGCGCCGCAGCGCGTTAGAAGTTGTAGCCGACCTTCAGGTACGTCACGAGCGGGTTCAGGTGAATCTTCGATTCTGCGACTCGCTGGGTGCCGAACTGGTTGTTCAGCGTCGTGTGGTACGTGGCCGTCACGTTGATCGGAATGTACGAGAGCGAGAAACCGGCGAACCAGTGCTTCGTGAAGTTGTAGTTGAAGCCCAGGTTAAACACGGGGGCCCAGGAACGATCCGTCGAAACACTGGTCGGACCCCCAAGCCTCTCTTGTTCGAAGGAGCCGTTGGTGATCTTCGCATCGGTGAACCAGGCGTAGGTCACGCCGACGCCGAGGTAAGGACGGAATTTTGCTTCCGGGCTGTTGAAGTAGTACTTGAACAGCAGCGCGGGGCTCCACAGTTTCGCCGAGCCGACCTTGCCGTAGCTGCTGAAGCTGCCGCCGCCGGAAATATCGAACTTCGGCGGAATGCCCAGTTCGGCTTCGGTAGCGAAGTGGTCGGTGATGTAGTAGCCGAGGGAGAAACCCACGGTGTCGGCCGAGCCGACACTGGCGCCCGTATTCGGAATGGCCATGTTGACGGGCGAGCCGCCGACGCTGTCGATCTTGAGCGGATCGCTGGTGTCCTGCGGCATGAAGCGGAACCAGCCGGTGGTGACGTAGAACGTGTTTGCGGATTGTGCGTGTGCTGCCGTGAAACTGGCGAGCGCGGCGACCCCTGCCAGCGCCTGTTTTAATTTCATATTAATTGCTCCTCCATGAAAGGCCCGCTCATTATGAACACAACGTTTGCAACAAACCAGACGCGACCGTTAGAGCTTTTTTACTAAGCGCCGCGAGCTTTCCGCCGAAGCCGCATGCCAGCGAGAACTAGCGCTGGTGGGGCCTGGCGGGTCTGCGGGTATTCACCAACGGAACCAGGAAAATCGAGCATGGCACGGCTTGCACGTCTTTATGTTCCCGATCAGCCACAGCATGTGATCCTGCGCGGACTCGATCAGCAGCCCGCGTTCGTCGATGACCAGGACTACGAACTGTTCATCGACTGCCTGAAGGCCGCGGCGCGCGATCATCATCTGGCGGTTCATGCGTGGGTTTTGATGCCCGGCGCGGTGCAACTGCTCGTCACGCCTTCCGACGAATCCAGCCTGCCCAAGGCAATGCAGGCGGTCGGCCGGCGCTACGTGGCGCATTTCAACCGGCGCTATGCGCGTCGCGGCACGCTCTGGGAGGGGCGCTACCGCGCGACGGTCATCGAGGGCGAGCGCTTCTTCCTGCTGGCGAGCCGCGTCGTCGAGCTCGCACCGGTGCGCAGCCACCTCGTGACGGCGCCCGAAGACTATCGATGGTCGAGCTACCGGCATCACATCGGCCTGACCGTCGACAGCCTGATCACCGACCATCCGCTCTACTGGGCGCTCGGCAATACGCCGTTCGAGCGTCAGCGCGCGTATCGCGAACTCTGCGAGCAGGTGCTCGACGAGCGTGAAACGACGCAGCTCATGCAGGCCACGCTCAAGGGCTGGGTGCTCGGCAGCGACACTTATCGCGATTGGGCGTCGCGCACGGCGAACCGGCGTGTCTCGCCGCTGCCGCGCGGGCGCCCGCGCAAGGTGCGCGAAGCGCCGGGCACGCCCGCGGCAACGCCGGGTGCCGTTGGCGCGGCAACCACCGCGAGCGCGGCTTCGACACCTGCGGCCGGATCAGGCGGAGCCGGCGGTCAGTCGGCAGGCCATGGCGCCGGTCAATCTGGCCCTCATTCAGCTCCGCACTCTGGCGCCACTCCGGCCGGCTCGACCCCGACGCATGGAGGAGGCCCCGCGGGTAGTGGTTCCGCTACAACATCGGGTGGAAATCCGGGTAGCTCAAGTGGCCAATCCGGTGGTTCGCAGGGCTCCGGCAGCGGTGGCTCCTCCGGTTCGAGTTCGGAACACGACGAGCGCAAGCCGGGCACTGGCACCCACTGATTGCTTTCGGATCAAATGTTTACGAAATAAACGGCATCTCCGGATGCCGTTTTCTTTTGCTCAAATTGAATATGACCCCAATAAAAAAATGTGCGGATGCACCAACTCGATAATTGGGGTTCGAACATCACGTTTTATTTGCATCCCCTTGATTCGTCGCGTATATTCGCCTTTCGGCTCTCCTGGGCGCATAACGCGGGAAGCATGTAATACCCCGCGCAACGCCGTACAGCGGTCACGCAAGCGGCGTAAATCAAGAAAATGGATTCAACGGCTGGCAACAGCCCCACTCTGACGGTGTCCCCATGAACGATCACCAGCAGCGCGCCGCGGTGCCCGCCGCGCAAGGTCTCTATGACCCGCAAAACGAACACGACGCCTGTGGCGTCGGCTTCGTCGCCCACATCAAGGGCAAGAAGAGCCACGAAATCATTCAGCAAGGCCTGAAGATTCTCGAGAACCTCGACCACCGGGGCGCCGTGGGCGCCGATCCGCTGATGGGCGACGGCGCGGGCATTCTGATCCAGATTCCGGACGCGTTCTACCGCGAAGAGATGGCCAAGCAGGGCGTGACGCTGCCGCCGTTCGGCGAGTACGGCGTCGGCATGATCTTCCTGCCGAAGGAACACGCCTCGCGTCTCGCCTGCGAGCAGGAGCTCGAGCGCACGGTGCGCGCCGAAGGCCAGGTCGTGCTGGGCTGGCGCGACGTGCCGGTCGATCACGCGATGCCGATCTCGCCCACGGTGAAGGCGAGCGAGCCGCTGATCCGCCAGATCTTCATCGGCCGCGGCAAGGACGTGATGGTCACGGACGCGCTCGAGCGCAAGCTGTACATCATCCGCAAGACCGCGAGCCACCGCATTCAGGCGCTCAAGCTCAAGCACGGCAAGGAATACTTTGTGCCGTCGTGCTCGGCGCGCACGGTCGTCTACAAGGGCCTGCTGCTCGCCGGCCAGGTTGGCGTGTACTACCGCGACCTGCAGGACGAGCGCGTGGTCTCGGCACTGGCGCTCGTGCACCAGCGCTTCTCGACCAACACGTTCCCGGCGTGGGAACTGGCTCATCCGTACCGCATGATCGCCCACAACGGTGAAATCAACACCGTGAAGGGCAACGTGAACTGGCTGAACGCCCGTACCGGCGCGATCGCCTCGCACGTGCTCGGCAACGACCTGCCGAAGCTCTGGCCGCTGATCTATCCGGGCCAGTCCGACACGGCATCGTTCGACAACTGTCTCGAACTGCTGGTGATGGCGGGCTACCCGCTCGTCCACGCGGTGATGATGATGATCCCGGAAGCCTGGGAGCAGCACACGCTGATGGACGAGAACCGCAAGGCGTTCTACGAATACCACGCCGCGATGATGGAGCCGTGGGACGGCCCCGCGGCGATCGCGTTCACCGACGGCCGCCAGATCGGCGCGACGCTCGACCGTAACGGTCTGCGTCCGGCGCGCTACATCGTCACGGACGACGACCTGGTCATCATGGCGTCGGAAGCCGGCACGCTGCCGATCCCCGAGTCGAAGATCGTCAAGAAGTGGCGTCTGCAGCCGGGCAAGATGTTCCTGATCGACATGGAACACGGCCGCATCATCGACGACAAGGAACTCAAGGACAACCTCGCCAACGCCAAGCCGTACAAGAGCTGGATCGACGCCGTGCGCATCAAGCTCGACGAGATCGAGCCGAAGGCGGAAGACGTCGCGACCGCGCGCGCCGAAGCCGCTGCGCTGCTCGACCGTCAGCAGGCGTTCGGCTACACGCAGGAAGACCTCAAGTTCCTGATGGCGCCGATGGCGATGTCGGGCGAAGAGGCGGTCGGTTCGATGGGCAACGACTCGCCACTGGCGGTCATGTCCAACAAGAACAAGACGCTCTACAACTACTTCAAGCAGCTGTTCGCGCAGGTCACGAACCCGCCGATCGACCCGATCCGCGAAAACCTGGTGATGTCGCTCGTGTCGTTCATCGGCCCGAAGCCGAACCTGCTCGACACCAACAACATCAACCCGCCGATGCGTCTCGAAGTGTCGCAGCCGGTGCTCGACTTCAAGGACATCGCGAAGATCCGCGCGATCGAGCAGTACACGGGCGGCAAGTTCAGCAGCTACGAGCTGAACATCTGCTACCCCGTGGCCTGGGGCAAGGAAGGCATCGAAGCGCGCCTCGCGTCGCTGTGCGCGGAAGCCGTCGATGCGGTCAGGTCGGGCTACAACATCCTGATCGTGTCGGACCGCCGCGCGGACCGCGACAACGTCGCGATTCCTGCGCTGCTCGCCACCTCGGCGATCCACTCGCACCTCGTGCAGCACGGTCTGCGCACGAGCACGGGTCTCGTCGTGGAAACGGGTTCGGCGCGTGAAACGCACCACTTCGCGCTGCTCGCCGGTTTCGGTGCGGAAGCCGTGCACCCGTACCTCGCGATGGAAACGCTCGCGCAAATGGCGCAGGGCCTGAAGGGCGACCTGTCGGGCGAGAAGGCCGTCTACAACTTCACCAAGGCAGTGGGCAAGGGCCTGCTCAAGGTGATGTCGAAGATGGGCATCTCCACGTACATGTCGTACACGGGCGCGCAGATTTTCGAAGCCGTCGGTCTGGCTGACGACCTCATCGCCAAGTACTTCAAGGGGACGGCCTCGAAGGTGGGCGGCATTGGCCTGTTCGAAGTGGCTGAAGAAGCGATCCGTCTGCACCGCGACGCCTTCGGCGACAACCCGGTTCTCGCCAACATGCTCGACGCGGGCGGCGAATACGCCTACCGCGTGCGCGGCGAAGACCACATGTGGACGCCGGACGCGATCGCCAAGCTCCAGCACTCGGCGCGCAGCAACTCGTACCAGACGTACAAGGAATACGCGCACCTGATCAACGATCAGACGAAGCGCCACATGACGTTCCGCGGTCTGTTCGAATTCCGCCTCGACCCGGCGCGCGCGATCTCGATCGACGACGTCGAGCCCGCCAAGGAAATCGTCAAGCGTTTCGCCACGGGCGCGATGTCGCTCGGCTCGATCAGCACGGAAGCGCACGCCACGCTCGCCGTCGCGATGAACCGCATCGGCGGCAAGTCGAACACGGGTGAAGGCGGCGAAGACGAGAAGCGCTACCGCAACGAACTGCGCGGCATTCCGATCAAGAACGGCGACACGATGCAGTCGATCATCGGACCGGAAGTCGTGAAGGACATCCCGCTCAAGGATGGCGACTCGCTGCGTTCGAAGATCAAGCAGGTGGCGTCGGGCCGCTTCGGCGTGTCGGCGGAGTACCTGTCGTCGGCGGACCAGATCCAGATCAAGATGGCGCAGGGCGCGAAGCCGGGCGAAGGCGGTCAGCTGCCGGGCCACAAGGTTTCCGAGTACATCGGCAAGCTGCGTTACTCGGTGCCGGGCGTGGGCCTCATCTCCCCGCCGCCGCACCACGACATCTACTCGATCGAAGACCTGGCGCAGCTCATTCACGATCTGAAGAACGTGAACCCGGTTTCGTCGATCTCGGTGAAGCTGGTGTCGGAAGTGGGCGTGGGCACGGTGGCAGCCGGCGTGGCGAAGGCCAAGGCCGACCACGTCGTGATCGCCGGTCACGATGGCGGCACGGGCGCCTCGCCGCTCTCGTCGCTCAAGCACGCCGGCACGCCGTGGGAACTCGGTCTGGCGGAGACCCAGCAGACCCTGGTGCTGAACCAGTTGCGCGGCCGTATCCGCGTGCAGGCCGACGGCCAGATGAAGACGGGCCGCGACGTGGTGATCGGCGCGCTGCTCGGCGCGGATGAATTCGGCTTTGCGACGGCGCCGCTCGTCGTCCAGGGCTGCATCATGATGCGCAAGTGCCACCTGAACACCTGCCCGGTTGGCGTGGCGACGCAAGATCCGGTGCTGCGCGCGAAGTTCTCGGGCCAGCCTGAGCACGTCGTCAACTTCTTCTTCTTCATCGCTGAAGAAGTGCGCGAAATCATGGCGCAACTGGGTATCCGCAAGTTCGACGATCTGGTCGGCCGCGCGGATCTGCTCGATACGCGCCGTGGTGTGGAGCACTGGAAGGCGAAGGGTCTCGACTTCTCGCGCGTGTTCTACCAGCCGCAAGTGGGCGCCGAAGTCGCGCGCAAGCACGTCGACACGCAAGACCACGGTCTGGACCGCGCGCTCGATCACACGCTGATCGAGAAGGCAAAGGCCGCGATCGAAACGGGCGAGCACGTCTCGTTCATTCAGCCGGTGCGCAACGTGAACCGCACGGTCGGCGCGATGCTCTCGGGCGTCGTCGCGAAGAAGTACGGCCACGACGGTCTGCCGGAAGACACGATCCACATCCAGTTGAAGGGCACGGCGGGGCAGAGCTTCGGCGCGTTCCTCGCACGCGGCATCACGCTGGACCTCGTGGGCGACGGCAACGACTATGTCGGCAAGGGCCTCTCGGGCGGCCGCATCATCATCCGTCCGACCAACGACTTCCGCGGCAAGTCCGAAGAAAACATCATCTGCGGCAACACGGTGATGTACGGCGCACTCGAAGGCGAAGCCTTCCTGCGCGGTGTGGCGGGCGAGCGTTTCGCGGTGCGTAACTCGGGCGCGACGGCGGTTGTCGAAGGCACGGGCGACCACGGCTGCGAATACATGACGGGCGGCACGGTGCTCGTGCTCGGCGAAACGGGCCGTAACTTCGCGGCGGGCATGTCGGGCGGTATCGCCTACGTGTACGACCCGGACGGCTCCTTTGCCAACAAGTGCAACAGGTCGATGGTTGCGCTCGACCCGGTTCTGCAACAGGCCGAACAGGAGCGCACCGTGGACCGCGCGCTGTGGCACACGGGTCAGACCGACGAAGCGCTGCTCAAGGGACTCGTCGAGCGTCACTTCCAGTTCACGGGCTCGACGCGCGCCAAGGCGCTGCTCGAAAACTGGGATGCGGCGCGCCGCCAGTTCGTGAAGGTGTTCCCGACGGAATACAAGCGCGCACTGACCGAACTCGGCGCGAAGAAGGCGAGCCAGGAAGAACTGGCCGCCTGATTCCCGCGACGACGACTGAACGAAGACGAAGCGCCCGCCGCGCTCACTGAAGCGGCGGCGGGCGCGGTCCCCTCACCGAATAGATAGAGATAGACGAGAACCCTATGGGTAAGGCAACCGGTTTTCTCGAGTTCGAGCGCCAGCATGAGGCGTACGAAGCACCGCTTACGCGCGTGAAGCACTACAAGGAATTCGTGGCGGCGCTCTCCGACGCCGACGCGAAGATCCAGGGCGCACGCTGCATGGACTGCGGCATCCCGTTCTGCAATAACGGCTGCCCGGTCAACAACATCATTCCGGACTTCAACGACCTTGTGTTCCGCCAGGACTGGAAGAGCGCGATCGACGTCCTGCATTCCACGAACAATTTCCCCGAGTTCACGGGCCGTATCTGCCCGGCGCCCTGCGAAGCGGCGTGCACGCTCGGCATCAACGACGATCCCGTAGGCATCAAGTCGATCGAGCACGCGATCATCGACAAGGCCTGGGCCGAAGGCTGGGTCGCGCCGCAAGTCGCGAAGCACAAGACGGGCAAGAAGGTTGCCGTGGTCGGTTCGGGCCCCGCGGGCCTCGCCGCCGCACAACAGCTTGCACGCGCCGGTCACGACGTGACGGTGTTCGAGAAGAACGACCGCGTCGGCGGCCTGCTGCGCTATGGCATCCCCGACTTCAAGCTGGAGAAGTGGCTGATCGACCGCCGCATGCGCCAGATGGAAGCCGAAGGCGTGACGTTCCGCACCAACGTGTTCATCGGCCGTGGCGAGCTGCCAGCGTACATCGGCAACACGGCGAAGGAAACTATCTCGCCGGACGGACTGAAAGAGCAGTTCGACGCCGTGGTGATCGCAGGCGGCTCGGAAACGCCGCGTGATCTGCCTGTGCCGGGCCGCGAACTCGAAGGCATCTACTACGCCATGGAGTTCCTGCCGCAGCAGAACAAGGTCAACGCCGGCGACAAGCTGCCGAACCAGCTGCTCGCCAAGGGCAAGCACGTGGTCGTGATCGGCGGCGGCGATACCGGTTCCGACTGCGTGGGCACCTCGAACCGTCATGGCGCGAAGAGCGTCACGCAGTTCGAACTGCTGCCGCAGCCGCCCGAGGAAGAGAACAAGCCGCTCGTGTGGCCGTACTGGCCGATCAAGCTGCGCACGTCGTCATCGCACGACGAAGGCTGTTCGCGCGACTGGGCGGTGGCGACCAAGCGCCTCGAAGGCAAGAACGGCAAGATCGAGAAGCTGATCGCCGCGCGCGTGGAGTGGAAGGACGGCAAGATGGTCGAAGTGCCGGGCTCGGAATTCGAGATGAAGGCCGATCTCGTGCTGCTCGCCATGGGCTTCACGCAGCCGGTTTCGCCGGTGCTCGAAGCATTCGGCGTCGAGAAGGATGCGCGCGGCAACGTGCGTGCCTCGACCGAAGGCGAGAAGGCGTACTACACGTCGGTCGATAAGGTCTTCACCGCTGGCGACATGCGCCGCGGCCAGTCGCTCGTGGTGTGGGCGATCCGTGAGGGCCGTCAGTGCGCGCGCTCCGTCGATGCGTACCTGATGGGCGGCTCGGAGCTGCCGCGTTAAATCGCGGATTGGGACCAGAGTAAGCGCTAAAGCGCTAACTCTGGTCGACACGTGAGGGCCGTCAGTGCGCGCGCTCCGTCGATGCGTACCTGATGGGCGGCTCGGAGCTGCCGCGTTAAATCCAGTGTGCCCCGAATTCGACGGGACGCACGGGAGACGGCAGGAGACGCAACGACCGAAGCCGGGCACCCGCGAGGGTGACCCGGCTTTTTTACGTCCGTGCTGCGGGTTTGCATGGGCGCGCGCCTCGCGTGAGAGGATTACCATGACGCGATTGCCCGACCGAACGAGGCCCGCCGATCATGTCCGAAGCCCGCGAGACCGATCGTGACACGCAGCAATGGCGGCGCTGCTTCATCGCGCTTTCGCCCACTGCGGCGTCGCGCGATGCGCTCGCCGCGCTGGACGTGCCGCCCAATGCGCGGCGCGTGCCCTATGCGCAACTCCATCTGACAGTGACGTTCATCGGCGCGATGTCGTTCGACCAGGGGCACGCGCTCTCGCGGCGGCTCGCCGAGCACGCGCCGCTCCTCCCGCCCGCGCAGGTCACGCATATCGAATGCTGGCCGGGACGCGCGCATCCGCGCCTGATGGTGGCCGTGCTCGCGATGTCGGATGCCTTCACGGCGCTCGACTGGCGCGTGCGCTCACTCATGGGAGACGTGGGATTGCCGCTCGACGCGCGAGCGTTCCGCCCGCACGTGACGCTCGCGCGCTTCGCGCGCGACGCCGTGGGCGCGCCGGCGGCAAGCGGCGGGGAAGCGCTGCCGCCGTTGCGCTTCGAGTCGCTGGTGCTGTACTCGAGCACGCTGGCGAGGCAGGGCGCGCGCTACGAGGCGTTGGCGAGCGTCGCGCTCGCTTGAGGCGTCGCCGCGCGTTGCAGTCTTGACCGACGCTTAGTGGCGATACCGCGCCAGCGTCAATCCATCGAGATCGATTTCCGGCGAGCGCTGCGTGACGAGGTCCGCGAGCACGCGGCCCGAACCCATCGACATCGCCCAGCCCGTCGAGCCGTGCCCGACGTTCAGCCACAGGCCATCCACGCCCGACGTGCCGAGCAGCGGCGCGCCGTCCGGCACCATCGGCCGGCGCCCCACCCAGAATTGCGCCGACGAAGGCGTCGCGGCGTGCGGGAACCAGTCGTCGAGCACCTTCATGAGCGTTTGCAGCGCCTGCTCGCGCAGCGTCGCGCGGTGGTCGCCCAGCTCCGCCGTCCCCGCCACACGCAGATACGGGCCGAAGCGCGTGATCGCCGTCTTGAGCGACTCGTCCATGAGCGCGGCGCGCGGGGCCTTCTGCTCGTCGACCACGGGCAGCGTGGCCGAATAGCCTTTCACCGGATACAGCGGCACCCGCACGCCAAGCGGCGCGACGAGCGCCGCGCTCTCCACGCCCAGTGCGACCACCACGGCGTCGGCGGCGAGCGTGTGCGGTTCGGTATCGCCTACCTCGTTCAAGTCCGCGGGGCGCAGCACCTGGGCGGGTGCGCGGCGATCCTCGCGTCGCTGCACGCGTAGCTCGCGGCGGTTGTTTGCCGTGCGCCGCCCGGGCACCGCGCGTACGCGCACGCCGTTCACCTTGCCGCCCGCGGCTTCGAGCGAGAGCACTTCGGTATCGAACAGAAACGTGACGCCGCGTGCTTCGCATACGGAGCGCAGTTCGCGCGTGAAGCGTGCGCAGTCGCCGGCCTCGTCTTCGGGCAGATAGACGCCCGCCACCGGTTTCACGCGCGACCAGGCGAGCCCCGGCTCGACCTGCGCGCAGGCGGCGGCATCGAGTTCGCGATAGACGATGCCCGCATCGCGCAGCACGCCGAGCGCCGGTTGCGCGAGTTCGAGGTCGTAGTCGCTGCGAAAGAGCTGGAGATAGCCCTGGCTGCGCCCGTACTCGAACGCGTGCGTGGCGCGAAACGCGTGCAGGCATTCGCGGCTGTAATAGGCGATGCGCTGCATGCGCTGCTTGTTCACGCGAAAGCGCGCGAGATCGCATTCGCGCAGCCAGCGCGCGATCCAGCGCCACTGCGCGGCGTCGAGCGTGGGCCGGAAGATGAGCGGCGAGGTGGGCTTGAACAGATACTTGATGAGCTTCGCGGGCATGCCGGGCGCGGCCCACGGCGTGACATAGCCGGGTGCGATGACACCGGCGTTGGCGAAACTCGTGCCGAGCGCGACGCCCGGTTCCCGTTCGACGACCGTGACGTCGCAGCCTCGTTCGCTCAGATAGTACGCAGTAGCGACGCCGATCACACCGGCGCCGAGGACGATCGTTTTCATGCCGGTCGCACAACAGGGAGGGACGCTCGGTATTGCAGCATGTTCGCGCTCATCGTGCAGTGGACTCCGCAGACGCTCGCTCGCTCCCGGCAGCAGGCGCTTCCTCGCTCAGCACCTTGCCCTTCGTCTCCGGCAGGCACAGCGCCGCGACGATCACGAGCAGATAGCCCGCGCCGGCCACCATGCCGATCGCCTTCACGAGCGAGGTGGTCTGCGCGAACGTACCGACGAGAATCGGGAAAAACGAGCCGAGCCCGCGTCCGAGGTTGTAGCAGAAGCCCTGACCCGAGCCGCGGATCGCGTTCGGGTAGAGCTCCGAGAGATACGCGCCCACGCCCGCGAAAATACCTTGCACGACGATGCCGAGCGGAAAGCCGAGCAGGAGCATGGCGGTGTCGGTGATCGGCAGCATCGTGTAGGCCATGCCGAGCGCAAACGAGCCGATGGCGAACAGGATGAACGAGGCGCGCCGGCCGATCCTGTCGCACAGGATCGCGCCGACGATGTAGCCCGTGAACGAGCCGACGATCAGCACGATCAGGTAGCCGCTCGTGTTGAACACCGAAAGGTGGCGCACCGTCTTCAGGTAGGTGGGCAGCCAGGTGGTGATCGCGTAGTAGCCGCCGAGCATGCCGGTGCACAGCGCGCTGCCGAGCAGGGTAGTGGCCAGATGCGCGGGTGCGAAGATCTGCATGAAGTGGCTTTGCATCGCGCCGCTATCGCGCGCGCGGCGCGTGGCGACGAACACGTCGGGGTCGCTCACGTTGCGGCGCACATAGAAAATCCAGAGCGCAGGCACGATGCCGATCCAGAAGCACGCGCGCCACGCGTATTCCTCGGGTAGCAGGGCGAAGAAGGCCCAGTACAGGATGGCGGCCGCGCCCCAGCCGAACGACCAGCTGCTCTGCACCGTGCCCACGGCCTTGGCGCGATGCTGCGGCGAGCGGATCGTTTCGGCCATCATCATCGTGACGACCGTCCATTCGCCGCCAAAGCCGATGCCCTGCAGCGTGCGCGTGGCGAGCAGTTGCCAGAACGAATGCGTGAAGCCGGAGAGGCAGGTGAAGAGCGCGAAGGTGGCGATGGTCCACTGCAGCACGCGCACGCGGCCGTAGCGGTCGGCGAGGATGCCGGCGAGCCAGCCGCCGATCGCCGACGAGATCAGCGAGCTGGTCGCGATCATGCCGGCCTCGCCCTTGGTCATGCCCCAGGTCGCGATGAGCGTCGGGATCAGGAACGAGTAGATCATGAAGTCGAACGCGTCGACGGCGTAGCCGCCGAATCCCGCGTAGAGCGTGCGCCGCTCGCGCGCGTTCAACTCGGTGAACCAGTGAAAGTAGCCCATCGCGTGTCTTCCCCCATATTTGTTGTGCGCGCAACGAACCGGGTGAGCGGCGCGTGCGGCGCTTGCGACCCGGCTCGCGCAGACGCGTTGGGTGGCGTGTGCGCTTGACGCTGGCGGGCTGCGCGGTGCGACGCCGCCCGTCTCCGGTGTGCTGGAGGGGTATTTTACGGTGCGAAACCGTGCTGAGGCGAGGGGCAATTTTTGGCGCCCGCTATCGTTGTATTCCGATATTTAGTTCGCTAGCGAGCGAACGATGGCGCGTGGGAACCGCACGGCGCTAGAGCGTGAGCCCGCCATCGACATGAATCACCTGGCCGGTGATGTGGCGCGCGGCGTCCGAGAGCAGGAAGGCGATGAGTTCGGCGACATCGGCGGGATCCGCCACGTGGCCGAGCGGCGTTTCCTGCGCCGCGCGCTCCCACACCGGCGCGTTTTCCGGCGTGGGACCCTTGTCCTTGCGCGTATAGCCGGGCGCGACGCAGTTCACGGTCACGCCGTGCGGCGCCAGCTCCGCCGCGGCGGTTTTCGCCAGCGATTCGAGCGCGGCCTTCGCGGCGGCGGTGGCGGCGAACGGCGCGCCGACGCGGTAGCGGTGCGCGACGAACGAACTCAGCGCGACCACGCGGGCGCGCGCCGAGCGTTCCAGCGCCGGCTGCGCGCGTTGCACAAGCGCCGCGAACGCGGCGGGCATGGCCGCGAATGCGCCTTCGAGCGACGCGGCGTCGAGCGCGGCGAGCGTCTGGCGCTGCGCATGCCCGGCGTTGGCGACCAGCTGGTCGAGCGTGCCGAAGTGCGCGAGCGTGGCGTCCACGAGTGCGCTCGCCTGGCCGGCCTGCACGAGATCGCCGCACGTGGTGGCGCAGGTCGAGCCGTGCTGCTCGCACTCGGCGGCGACGGCGGCGAGCCGGGCGCGCGACGCGTCATCCGCGCCGCGTGCGTGCAGCATCAACGCCGTGCGAGGCGCCGAGATGCGCCGCGCGAGCGCTGCGCCGATACCCGAGCCCGCGCCCGTGATCAGCACGACGCGCGCCGCGCTTGCGCTCACGCGGCAACCCGCTCTTCGGGCATGCGCTCGATCTCGAGCGTGTCGTGGTGGTACGCCGCGAGCGACTCGCGGTGGGCGACGCTCACGATCGCCGCTTTCGGCAGGCGCTCCATGAACAGCTTGTAGAGCCGGCTTTCGTTGTCGGGATCGAGCGCGCTCGTCGCTTCGTCGAGGAACAGATAGTCGGGCTTGTGCAGCAGTACGCGCGCGCCCGCGAGGCGTTGCTGCTCGCCCGGCGAGAGCACGCGCGACCAGTGCGCCGATTCGGCGAGACGATCCATGTACTCTTCGAGGCGGCAGGCGCGCAGCGCTTCGCGGCAGTCTTCGTCGCTGTAGTCGTCGGCGGGCGAAGGGTAGGTGAGCGCCGCCTTGAGCGTGCCGATGGGCAGATAGCTCTGCTGCGGGATGAACATCATGCGCGCATCCACAGGCGCGTCGATCGAGCCCTCGCCGAATGGCCAGAGGCCCGCGAGCGCGCGTATCAGCGTGCTCTTGCCCGCGCCCGAGGGGCCGCGCACGAGCCAGCGCGAGCCCGGCTTGATGGCGATGTCGCGCACTTCGGAGAGCGGCGTGCCGTTGGGCAGCGAGAGCTTGAGATGTTCGGTGGCGAGTTCGTTGTTGTCGATGAAGTGCAGGTTGATGCCGCCATGCTCGGTGGCGGGCGAGACCGATTCCTTCAGGCGCGGCGAGTGCACGACACGCACGAATTCTCGCAGACGATTCACGGTAGCGCGCCATTCGACCAGCGTGGAGTAACTGTTGATGAACCACGAGAACGAGTCGCTCACGGTGCCGAACGCCTGCGAGATCTGCATCAGCACGCCGAACGTGAAGGCGCCCGCGAAGTAGCGCGGCGCGGCCACCACGAGCGGGAAGATGATGGCGATCTGGCCGTAGAAGCTCAGCACGAAGGTGAGGCGCTTCGTGTACTTCATCACGCGCCACCAGTTGTCCTTGATGTGCGCGAAGAGGCCTTGCGCGTTGCCGCGCTCGGTGTCCATGCCGTCGTAGAGGGCGATCTGCTCGGCGTTTTCGCGCAGGCGGATCAGGCCGAAGCGGAAGTCCGCTTCCACCTTTTGTTGCTGGTAGTTGATCGACACGAGCGGGTGGCCGACCTTCTGGATCACGAGCGAGCCGAACACCGCATAGAGCGCGGCAGCCCAGACCATGTAGCCCGGAATCGCGAGCGGCTGGCCGCCCAGCGTGACAGTGAGCGCGCCCGCGAGCGTCCACAGGATCGTGATGAACGAGATGAGCGTGACGACCGTGGAGAGCAGATCGAGCGTGAGCGAGAGCGTGGTCGTGGCGAACGACTGGAGGTCGTCGCTGATCCGCTGGTCGGGGTTGTCGGCGAGGCGGTCGCGCTCGATGCGGTAGAACGCGCCCTTGCCGAGCCACTCGCTCAGGAACCGCGTGGTGAGCCACTGACGCCAGCGAAAGCCGAGCATCTGACGCAGATAGCGGCCATACACCGCGAGGATGATGAAGCCGAACGCCAGTTCGGTGAAGGTCATCAACAGCGGCGGGAAGCGCTTGACGTCCTTGGCCTGCAACGCGTTGTAGAACTCCGCGCTCCAGCCGTTCAGGCGCACGTTGATCCACACGACGAGCAGGTTCATCACGATGATCGCGACGAGCAGGCCCCAGGCGATCCAGCGTTCCTCGGAGACCCAGTAGGGCTTGATCAGGCTCCACGCGGTGATCTTCTGATGCTCGTTCTGATCGGGCGTGGCGCGGGCAGGTTGGTTGGTCATGTGCGTCCTGAAGGTGTGGCGGCCCGCTGGGGGCATGCGCTGCGCGCCGCACGGCGGCAGCGTTGCAGCGATTTTTGCAGCGATTCTGTCGTCGGGCGCTTAAGTGAGTCTTAACGGGGCACAGGCGGAGTCAAAACTGGCGCCTGGCGTGGAGACAAAAGCGCACGCCGGCGCCGCCGTAGCGTGGCGCCCATTGTCTCACCGCGCGGGCCTGCGAGGCGAAAGAGGCGGGTTCAGGGCATTGTGCCAGACCAGCACCCCGGCTCCGCCGAGGTTTGCGGGCCGCGCGCGTTTTGTGGTCTAATCGTCGTTGACGAAACAGGGGTGCTTCACCGGTATGCCGGGCATGCCGCCAGTGAGGCTGAGAGAAACCCTTTGCACCCGATCCGGGTAATACCGGCGCGGGAAGTTTCCAGAAAGTCTTGGCCGGCGCCCAGCCTGGTTTTTTCAAGGAGGGGGCGCCAGGTTTCCCGCCGGGCTGCGCTTTGGGCGCATGGGTTCGTACGAATTCCGCGAATTTTGTACAGGGCCGTCTGCGCCGCTTAGCCTCCACGGTCGGCCTTGCCAGCCGGTTTCGTCCTTGGGTACGTCTGCTGCTGCCGTACGGAAAGGATACGATGACCGCCTATTCTCTTTGTTCCCCGATTCTTATCGCGTTCGCCTTGCGTGACGGAGCGTCGTCATGAGCCGCGCCCGCAACCCTAACGTGGGCAGCGTGCCCGACTTCGCCGTGCTCGGCGGCGGCCTGAGCGGCCGGCTCGTCGCATGGCGTCTGGCCGGCGAGGGCCATCGCGTCGCGCTTTACGAGCGCGGCGGCCCCGAAGGCGGCGAAGCCGCGGCCTGGGTCGCGGCGGCCATGCTTGCGCCGCTCGCGGAGGCCGCCGTCGCCGAACTGCTCATCACCGAGCTTGGCGTCGCGTCGCTCGAATCCTGGCCGCGCATCCTGGCCGAGCTGCCGGAGCCCGTGTTCTTCCAGCGCAACGGCACGCTCGTGGTCTGGCATAGCGCCGATCGCACCGAAGCGCCGCTCTTCGAGCGCCGCGTGCGCGCCAACGCGCCGCGTTCGCTCGCCGATGCAAACTTCATCGCGCTCGCCGGTGCGCAGCTCGACGCCGCCGAACCGGCGCTCGCCGGGCGCTTCGCGCACGGCTGGCTGCTCGAAGGCGAAGGCCAGCTCGACAATCGCCAGGCCCTGGCTGCACTGGCGGCGGGGCTCGCCACGCGCGGCGTGGAAACCCACTGGCACACCACGGTCGACGAGGCCAATCCGCCGCCCGCGCGCGTGACGATCGACTGCCGCGGGCTGGGCGCCAAACCTGCGCTGCCGGGTTTGCGCGGCATTCGCGGCGAAGTCGCGCGCGTGCACGCGCCGGGCATCACGCTCACGCGCCCGGTGCGGCTCCTGCATCCGCGCTATCCGCTCTATATCGCGCCCAAGGAACACGATGTCTTCGTGATCGGCGCGACCGAGATCGAAGGCGAGGACCGTTCGCCCGTGAGCGTGCGCTCGGCGCTCGAACTGCTGAGCGCGGCGTTTGCGGTGCATCCGGCGTTCGGCGAGGCGCGCATCCTCGAGTTGAACACGCAGTGCCGCCCGACGCTGCCCGACCATCGCCCGGCGCTCATCTGGGACGGCAAGACCACGCTGCGCGTGAACGGCCTCTATCGGCACGGCTTCATGATCGCGCCGGAAGTCGCCGACGAAGCCGCGCGCTTCGCCGAGGCGCTGCTCGACGCCCGCGTGAGCGATGCCGATTCCTTCGAGGCGCTGCGCCGCGCGTCGCGCTGGGGCGACATGCTGCACGCGCAGGGCGCGCACGAGCCGGCCTGACGCCGCACCAGAAACAATCCGCAGTTTGAGAACGTATTTGCCATGGACATTCATATCAACCAGAAGCCGATCACGCTGCCCGAGGGCGCGACTGTCGCCGATGCGCTCGCCGCATTCGGCGCGCGTCCGCCGTTCGCCGTCGCCCTGAACGGCGATTTCGTGGCGCGCACCCAGCATGGCGCGCGCTCGCTCCAGGCGGGGGACCGCCTCGACGTCGTGAGCCCCGTGGCCGGCGGCTGAGCCTCGCTCGCCCAAGCCACCGGTTGCGCGCATCGCATGTATCGCGAGCGCGTTCACGACACCGCCAAGGATTCCTACATGACCACCACATCCACCGCCGACGCGCTCACGCTCTACGGCGAAACCTTCGCGAGCCGCGTGCTGCTCGGCACGTCGCGTTATCCTTCGCTGCAGTCGCTCGCCGACTCGATGGCCGCCGCGCGCCCCGGCATGATCACCGTCGCGCTGCGCCGCCAGATGAACGAGGGCACCGCCGAAGCCGGCTTCTTCGACCTGCTCAAGCGCCACGGTGTGCCGCTCCTGCCGAATACGGCCGGCTGTCTCACCGTCAACGAGGCGGTGACGACGGCGCACATGGCGCGCGAAGTCTTCGAAACCGACTGGATCAAGCTCGAACTGATCGGCGACGACTACACGCTGCAGCCCGACCCGGTCGGCCTGATCGAGGCCGCGTCGCGCCTCGTGAAGGACGGCTTCAGGGTGCTGCCGTATTGCACCGAGGATCTCGTGATCGGCCGGCGTCTGCTCGACGCGGGCTGCGAGGCGCTCATGCCGTGGGGCGCGCCGATCGGCACCGGCAAGGGCGTGATCAACCCCTACGGCTTGCGCGTGCTGCGCGAGCGCTTGCCCGATGTGCCGCTGATCGTCGATGCGGGCCTGGGCGTACCTTCGCACGCGTGCCAGGTGATGGAGTGGGGTTTCGACGGCGTGCTGCTCAACACGGCCGTTTCGCAGGCCACGCACCCCGC
This sequence comes from Paraburkholderia sp. CNPSo 3076, assembly GCF_026343935.1. Taxonomy (NCBI): domain Bacteria; kingdom Pseudomonadati; phylum Pseudomonadota; class Betaproteobacteria; order Burkholderiales; family Burkholderiaceae; genus Paraburkholderia; species Paraburkholderia sp. CNPSo 3076. The sequence continues at coordinate 40,824 of NZ_JAPMAL010000038.1, forward strand.
GGCGATGGCGCGCGCGTTCGCGCTGGGCGTCGAGGCGGGGCGCGCCGCGTTTCTCGCCGGACCGATGGCCGAGCGCGAAGCGGCGGTCGCCAGCACGCCCGTGGTCGGCATGCCTTTCTGGCACCAGGATGGAGACAAGCGATGACTGAAACGCTGCGCCTGCAGGACCGCGAACTGTTCTGGCCGCCCGCCGACGAACTCACCGAAACGGCGGAGCGCATCCGCGCGCGCCTGGGCGACTGGCAGCCCACGCACGCACCGTGGCGCATCTGTCTCACGCCGCCCGACGCCCCCAACGGCGGCGATCTGATCATCGTGACCGACGCGGCGCCGCATCTGGCCAACATCGCGCGCTGGATGACCGACGGCGCGGGCGTGATCGAAGCCGCGGGCGAAAACCCGAAGGCGGCGCGCGCCACGCTGCATCTGGGCGGCGAGCGTTACGCGCTCGAGGGCGAACTGGCGGAAGACTGGATTCCGGCACTGGCGGCGTTCCTCGACTGCGGCTTCGATCCGCACGACGCGCTCGTGCTCGCGCTCGCCTGGCGCGACGGCGACGAGCAGCAGATCGACGCCTGGCCCGTCGACATCAAGCGTTTTCCGCGCGTGCTGGGCTTGCCCGCCGCGCCCGCGCTGCCGTTCGCGCCGTGTCCCGCGAAGCTCGGCTTGTATCCGGTGCTGCCCACGGCCGACTGGGTCGAACGCGTGCTCGACTACGGCGTCAAGACGGCGCAGCTGCGCAGCAAGCAGCCGAAGTCTCCGGCGCTCACTCGCGAAATCGAGCGCTGCGTCGCGGCGGCCCGCAAGCACGACGCGCAGCTCTTCATCAACGATCACTGGCAGGAGGCCGTCGCGGCCGGCGCTTATGGCGTGCACCTCGGCCAGGAAGATCTGCGCGAAGCCGACCTCGGCGCGATCGCCGCGGCCGGCGTGCGTCTTGGCCTCTCGACGCACGGCTACTTCGAGATGCTCACGGCGCTTCATTTCCGTCCGAGCTACCTCGCATGCGGCGCCGTCTTCGCCACCACGACCAAGGCGATGCCCACGGCGCCCCAGGGCCTCGCGCGTCTCGCCCGCTACGTGAAGCTGCTGGACGGCGTCGTGCCGATGGTGGCGATCGGCGGCATCGACGGCAATGTGCTGCCCGAGGTGCTCGCCACGGGCGCTGGCAGCGCCGCGGTAGTGCGCGCCGTGACCGAGGCGGCCGACCCGGCTGCCGCGGTTGCTGCATTGCGCAACGCGTTTACGCAATAATGGTCCGCCCTGGCTTCGGGCTGCGCCGTGTGCGCGACCCGAGGCTGAGGGGGCCGCAACCCGCAACAGCGGGCGATTGCGGCTTACATCGGCGGGACTAGGGGCGTCACGGCAGGTTTTCCACGATGGCCCTATAATCCCGCCTTCGTGTAAATGGACTGTCAGCCACGTGCCCTCAACCTCTGAGACCCTACTGGAGCTGCGCGACGTCGACTTCGGCTACGGCGACCGGCTCGTCCTGTCCGGCCTGAACATGCGCTTCCCGCGCGGTCGGGTGGTGGCAGTCATGGGCGGTTCCGGTGGCGGAAAAACGACAGTGCTGCGTCTGATCGGCGGCCTCGTTCGCGCCCAGCGCGGCCAGGTGCTGTTCGGCGGCCAGGACGTCGGCGCGCAATCGCGCGACGGCCTCTACGCGCTGCGCCGCAAGATGGGCATGCTCTTCCAGTTCGGCGCGCTCTTCACCGACATGTCGGTGTTCGAGAACGTCGCCTTCGCCCTGCGCGAGCACACCGACCTGCCCGAAGAGCTGATCCGCGACCTCGTGCTCATGAAGCTCAACGCCGTCGGCCTGCGTGGCGCGCGCGACCTCGCGCCTTCGGAAATTTCCGGCGGCATGGCGCGGCGCGTGGCGCTCGCGCGCGCCATCGCGCTCGATCCCGAACTGATGATGTATGACGAGCCGTTCGCGGGTCTCGACCCGATTTCGCTCGGCATTACCGCGAATCTCATCCGCACGCTCAACGACGCACTCGGCGCAACTTCGATCCTCGTCAGCCACGACGTGCCCGAGTCGTTCGCGATCGCCGACTACGTGTATTTCATGGCGAGCGGCCGGGTGCAGGCGCAGGGCACGCCCGCCGAGCTGCGCGCCTCGACCGACCCGATCGTGCGCCAGTTCATCGACGGCGCGCCGGACGGCCCGTTCCGGTTCCATTACCCGTCGAACCTGCCGCTCGAAGCGGACTTCGGCATTGGCGGAGGCCGCTCATGATCGGCGCCATCAGCTCGATCGGGCGCACCGTGCTCGAAACGATCGCGCGCGCGGGGCATGCCACGCGCTTTTTCGTGCGCCTCGTCCTTGAATTCTTCCCGTTGCTGCGCCGGCCGCGTCTTGTCACGAAGCAGATCCACTTCGTCGGTAATTATTCGCTCTTGATCATTGCCGTGTCGGGCCTGTTCGTGGGCTTCGTGCTCGGGCTGCAGGGCTATTACACGCTCAACCGCTACGGCTCCGAGCAGGCGCTCGGGCTGCTGGTCGCGCTCTCGCTCGTGCGCGAGCTCGGGCCCGTCGTCACCGCGCTGCTGTTTGCGGGCCGCGCGGGCACCTCGCTCACGGCCGAGATCGGCCTCATGAAGGCGGGCGAGCAACTCACGGCCATGGAGATGATGGCGGTGGACCCCGTGCGCGTGGTGGTCGCGCCGCGCATGTGGGCAGGCGTGATCGCCATGCCGATCCTCGCGGCTATTTTCAGCGCAGTCGGCATTCTGGGCGGCTACGTGGTGGGCGTGCTGCTGATCGGCGTGGACGCCGGCGCGTTCTGGTCGCAAATGCAGGGCGGCGTGGACGTCTGGACCGATGTGGGCAACGGCGTGGTGAAGAGCATCGTGTTCGGCTTCGCCGTGACGTTCACCGCGCTCTATCAGGGCTATGAGGCGAAGCCCACGCCCGAGGGCGTGTCGCGCGCGACCACCAAAACGGTCGTGTACGCGTCGCTCGCGGTGCTCGGCCTCGACTTCCTGCTCACCGCGCTGATGTTCAGCTAAAGACGCCGGGCAGCGACCCGGCCGCGCGGCGCGCACAGGAGCGACGCCGCAATGGATTCTCATTGGGATGACGATGAAAAAGAATGCTCTCGACTTCTGGGTCGGTCTGTTTGTGGTCCTGGGCTTTATCGCGCTGCTGTTTCTTGCGCTGAAGGCCGGCAACATGAGTTCGCTGTCGTTCCAGTCCACCTACCCGGTGAAGCTCAAGTTCGACAATATTGGCGGCCTCAAGCCGCGCGCGCCGGTGAAGAGCGCGGGCGTGACCGTGGGCCGGGTGGCGTCGATCGGCTTCGACTCCAACACCTATCAGGCGCTGGTGACGATCAACCTCGACCAGCAGTACCAGTTTCCGAAGGACACGTCGGCGAAGATCCTGACGTCGGGCCTGCTCGGCGAGCAGTACATCGGCCTCGAGCCCGGCGGCGATTCGGAGATGCTCAAGGCCGGCGACACCATTTCGATGACGCAGTCGGCCATCGTGCTCGAGAACCTGATCGGCCAGTTCCTCTATAGCAAGGCGGCCGATTCGGGCGCCGCGAAGCCGTCCAGCGGCGCGAGCACGGACGCGGCGCCTGCTGCCGCACCTGTACCGGCTCCGGCACCGGCGGCTTCGGCGGCCCAATAAGAAGGAGAAAAAGAATGACGACCATACGGATGCGCGCCATTACGATTGGCGTCGCAGCGCTTGCACTCGGGGGCTGTTCGACGGTGCAGACGCCGTCGAAGGAAGATCCATGGGAAGGGTTCAACCGCACGGTGTACACGTTCAACGACAAGGTTGACACGTACGCGCTCAAGCCGGTGGCGCAGGGCTACGTGAAGGTGACGCCGCAGCCCGTGCGCGATAGCGTAACGAACTTCTTCGCGAACATCGGCGACGTGTACAACGCCGCGAACAACTTCCTGCAGCTGAAGATCACCGATGGTGTCGAGGACATCATGCGGATCGTGATCAACACGGTCTTCGGCCTCGGTGGCCTGTTCGACGTCGCGACGCTCGCGAAGCTGCCCAAGCACAACCAGGACTTCGGTCTCACGCTTGGTCACTATGGCGTGCCGCCCGGCCCGTACCTCGTGCTGCCGCTGTTCGGTCCGAGCACGGTGCGTGACGGCGTCGGCCTCGTGCCCAACTACTTCATCAATCCGCTCACCTATGTGGATCCGGCCGCGCTGTCGTGGGGCCTGTACGGCCTGAACGTGGTGAGCACGCGCGCCAACCTGCTTGGCGCGAGCGACCTGCTCGAAGGCGCGGCGATCGACAAGTACTCGTTCATCCGCAACGCCTATCTGCAGCGCCGCCGCTATCTGCTTTCGGACGGCCGCGCGTCGTCTGACAGCAACCTGCCGGACTACGGCGATGGCGCGCCGCCGCCGAAGTACGACGACACCGACGAGGGCGCGGCGCCTGGCGCGCCGGCCGGTGCGGCGGTCCCCGCTTCGGGCACTGCGCCTGCGGCCACGCCGAATGCGGCCAGCATGGTGCCCGCCAACCCCAACGGCGCAACGACCGCCCCGGCCACGCTGGAAGGCCCGGCTGGCACCGCGGCGCCCGCGGGCGCGTCGGAAACCACGGTGCCGGGCGACCAGATGATCCCGCCCGCGCGCATCGGCTTCCCGAGCATGCTGCGTCTGCACTGAGCGCTGCGCTCCGGCGTGGCGTGGCGCGACGCCTCGCCGGACCGTTCGTCTGACATATATGTCTGACGTAACAAGCAGAAACGCTTGTCGCACTTTGCTGGCAGTTTTTGACATAGCGAGATAGATCTCGCGTGATATCGTTGGCTCCAACGGGGCGATGTCCCCCAACTAGCAGGACTCGAGATGAAAAAATTCTTTCTGTACCCGTTTTTCGCCATGTTTCTTTCGTTTGCCGGCGGCGCGTTCGCCCAGACGGTAGACACCAGCAATCCCGACGCAATGGTTCAGACGGTCACGCAGCAGGTCATGAGCCAGATCAAGGGTGACAAGACCATCCAGTCCGGCGACATCAGCAAAATCACGCTGCTCGTGAACGAAAAGATCCTGCCGTACACCGACTTCCGCCGCACCACGCAGCTCGCGATGGGCCGCAACTGGCGCACGGCCACGCCGGAGCAGCAGCAACAGGTCATCGAGCAGTTCAAGACGCTGCTCATCCGTACGTACTCGGGCGCGCTCGCCCAGGTGCGCGACCAGCAGATCCAGTACAAGCCGTTCCGCGCGAACCCGGACGACACCGACGTCGTGGTCCGTTCGACGGTCATGAACGGCGGCCAGCCGATCGAGCTCGACTATCGCCTCTACAAGACGCCGCAAGGCTGGCGCGTGTATGACATCAACGTGCTTGGCGCGTGGCTCATCCAGGCGTACCAGCAGCAGTTCCAGGAAAAGATCCAGCAAGGCGGCGTGGACGGCCTGATCCAGTTCCTCACGCAGCGCAACCAGCAACTCGCATCGGGCAAGGCGACCTCGTGAGCGAGCGTTTCGCCACCGGCGCCAACCTGACCCACGAGAGCGCAAAAGCAGCGCTCTCGGCCGGGTACGCGCAGATCTCGGCGGGCGCAACCGCCGTGGACTGCGCGGCGCTCACCCAGTTCGATTCATCGGCGCTCGCCGTGCTGATCGCCTGGCAGCGTGCCGCGCGTGAGCGCGGCGCTTCCCTCGCCGTGCTCAACATGCCCCCCGCGCTCGCCTCTCTCGCGCGCGCCTACGGCGTCGATTCGCTTCTCAACGAGCGACATTGACCCGCGTCGCCTGGCCGGACGCTAACGTTCGAGCGGTGTAACGCCGCACTGCCGGGCCGACGCCGTTCCCCTCCAGGGCCAGGCCGCGCTTTCCGACTTGGCCTATAATCAACCGTTTTTTGGGCGCTGCCTCGGCGCAAAAAGCACCGCTTGGTATGTAATAAGCGTGCACTGAGACAGCAAAGCCGGCCTCGTAAGCCGTCCCCAATTCCGGTCTTCCCCGCAGCATTGATGCACTCTTGAGCCGCACCGTTCGCAAACGGGCGGCGTATTAGTCATGCCAGCCATAGAAATCCGTAACGTCAAGAAGCGCTACAAGTCGCTTCAGGCGCTCAAGGGCGTCAGCTTCACGGTCGAAGACGGCGAGTTCTTCGGGCTGCTCGGCCCGAACGGCGCGGGCAAGACGACGCTCATCAGCATTCTTGCCGGCCTCGCGCGCGCGGACGAGGGCTCGATCGCCGTCCGCGGCCACGATGTCGTCGCCGACTACCGCAACGCCCGCCGCAGCCTGGGCGTCGTGCCGCAGGAACTGGTGTTCGATCCGTTCTTTACCGTGCGCGAGACACTGCGCATCCAGTCCGGCTACTTCGGTCTGCGCAACAACGACGCGTGGATCGACGAAGTCATGGCCAATCTCGATCTCACCGAGAAAGCCGACGTGAACATGCGCGCGCTGTCCGGCGGTATGAAGCGCCGCGTGCTCGTGGCGCAGGCGCTCGTGCACCGGCCGCCCGTGATCGTGCTCGACGAACCCACCGCCGGCGTGGACGTGGAACTGCGCCAGACGCTCTGGAAGTTCATCGCGCGCCTGAACCGCGAAGGGCACACCATCGTGCTCACCACGCACTATCTCGAAGAAGCCGAGCAGTTATGCGACCGCATCGCCATGCTCCGGCGCGGCGAGATGGTCGCGCTCGAGCGCACGAGTGCGCTGCTGCAGCGCTTCGCCGGCACGCAGCTGTTCCTGCGCTTCTCGGAAGGCGTGCTGCCGAGCGATCTGCGCGCGCTCGAAGTCGATCCGGCGGGCGCCAGCGCACACCAGCATCTGCTGCGCCTCGCGAGCTACGACGACGTGGAGCGTATTCTGGCCAAGTGCCGCGCGAACGGCTGCAAGCTCGAAGAAGTGGAAGTGCGCAAGGCCGATCTGGAGGATGTCTTCGTGCAGGTGATGAACGGTCCTGAAGTGGTCGAGGGTCTCGCATGAGCGGTTTCCGTACGCTGTTCTACAAGGAAGTGCTGCGGTTCTGGAAGGTCGCTTTCCAGACCGTGCTCGCGCCCGTCATTACCGCGCTGCTCTATCTCACGATCTTCGGCCATGCGCTGCGCGGCCACGTTGAGGTGTATCCGGGCGTGGAGTACACGAGCTTCCTGATTCCCGGCCTCGTGATGATGAGCGTGCTGCAGAACGCCTTTGCCAACAGCTCGTCGTCGTTGATCCAGTCGAAGATCACTGGCAATCTCGTATTCGTGCTCTTGCCGCCGCTCGCTGCATGGGAGATGTTTGGTGCCTATGTGCTCGCCTCGATCGTGCGCGGCCTCGCCGTTGGCGCGGGCGTGTTCGTCGTGACGATCTGGTTCATTCCGATGAGCTTCGCCGCGCCGTTCTACATCCTCGCTTTCGCGGTGCTCGGCTCGGCGATCCTCGGTACGCTCGGCCTGATCGCCGGGATCTGGGCGGAGAAGTTCGACCAGCTCGCGGCGTTTCAGAACTTTCTCATCATGCCGCTCACGTTCCTTTCGGGCGTGTTTTATTCGACGCATACGCTGCCGCCCCTGTGGCGCGAAGTGTCGCGGCTCAATCCGTTCTTCTACATGATCGATGGTTTCCGCTTCGGGTTCTTCGGCCTGTCCGACATCAACCCGCTCGTGAGCCTGTCGATCGTTTTCGTGTTTTTCGTGGCGCTGGCCACGCTCGCCATGCGTTTGCTCGCGAGCGGGTACAAGCTGCGTCACTAAGCAGGAGCCATACTCATGTTGCCGACTCCGGAACAGATCAAGCAGTACATCTCGGCAGGGCTCGCGTGCGAGCACCTCGAAGTCGAAGGCGATGGCCAGCACTTCTTCGCGACCATCGTCTCCTCAGCATTCGACGGCAAGCGCTTGATCCAGCGCCATCAGCTCGTCTACGCGGCGCTCGGCGACCGCATGCGCGAGGAAATCCACGCGCTCAGCATGAAGACGCTCACGCCCGCCGAATGGCAGAACGCATAATCTGGAATCTCAGTGCGAATCACCCAGGACAAAGACGCCGCCGCGAGCGGCGCAGCTCAACATCAAGCGACCCCGCAAGCCGGCCGCACCGATCAGGAAACCTCAGGCATGGATAAACTCGTCATCGTCGGCGGGCAGAAGCTCGCAGGGGAAGTGGCTGTTTCCGGTGCAAAGAATGCGGCGCTGCCCATTCTCTGCGCAGGCCTTCTGAGCGCGGAACCCGTTCATCTCGACAACGTGCCCGACCTCCAGGACGTGCGCACCACGCTCAAGCTGCTTGGCCAGATGGGCGTGCGTACCGAGCAGCACGGCGCGCGCGTGCAGCTCGACGCCTCGAAGGTGAACAATCTCGTCGCGCCGTATGAGCTCGTGAAGACCATGCGCGCGTCGATCCTCGTGCTCGGGCCGCTCGTCGCGCGCTTTGGCGAGGCGAAGGTGTCGCTGCCGGGCGGCTGCGCGATCGGCGCGCGCCCCGTTGACCAGCACATCAAGGGCCTGCAGGCGATGGGTGCCGAGATCAACATCGAGCACGGCTTCATCGAGGCGCGCGCGAAGCGCCTGAAGGGCGCGCGCATCGTCACCGACATGATCACGGTCACCGGCACGGAAAACCTGCTGATGGCCGCCGTGCTCGCCGAGGGCGAGACGGTGATCGAGAACGCCGCGCGCGAGCCCGAAGTGGGCGACCTCGCGCACCTGCTCGTGGCGATGGGCGCGAAGATCGAAGGCATCGGCACCGACCGCCTCGTGATCCAGGGCGTGGACAAGCTCCACGGCGCGCACCACACCGTCATTCCGGACCGTATCGAAGCGGGCACGTTCCTGTGCGCAGTCGCGGCCGCGGGCGGCGACGTCACGCTGCGCCACGTGCGTCCGCACATCCTCGACGCCGTCACCGACAAACTGCGCGAAGCGGGCGTGACGATCGAAGAGGGCGACGACTGGATGCGCGTGCGCATGCACGAGCGCGCGCGCGCCGTGAACGTGCGCACCTCCGAATACCCGGCGTTCCCGACCGACATGCAGGCGCAGTTCATGGCGCTCAACACGATCGCGGACGGCACCTCGCAAGTGGTCGAAAACATCTTCGAAAACCGCTTCATGCACGTGCAGGAACTGAATCGCCTGGGCGCCCACATCACGATCGACGGCAAGACGGCGCTCGTCGCCGGTGTCGAGAAGCTCTCGGGCGCGAAGGTGATGGCAACCGACCTGCGCGCCTCGGCTAGTCTCGTGATCGCGGGCCTGTGCGCGGACGGCGAAACGCTGATCGATCGCATCTATCACCTCGACCGCGGCTACGACCGCATGGAAGAGAAGCTCACGAAGATCGGCGCGAACGTGAAGCGGATCAAGGGGAGCGCGCAATGAGCACGGTCGAGTCCAGGCCCACGCCGGCGGCCGCGGCCAGCGCGCCGCTCACGCTTGCGCTCTCGAAGGGCCGCATCTTCGAGGAGACGATGCCGCTGCTCGCCGCGGCGGGCGTGCATGTGACCGAAGACCCGGAAACCTCGCGCAAGCTGATCCTGCCGACCACCGACCCGAACCTGCGCGTGATCATCGTGCGCGCGACCGACGTGCCCACCTACGTGGAGTACGGCGCGGCCGACTTCGGCGTGGCGGGCAAGGACGTGCTTATCGAGCACGGCGGCGGCGGCCTGTATCAGCCGATCGATCTCGACATCGCGCGCTGCCGTCTTTCGGTGGCCGTGAAGGGCGGCTTCGATTACGCGAATGCGGTGCGCCAGGGCGCGCGCCTGCGCGTGGCGACCAAGTACACGGAAGCCGCGCGCCAGCACTTCGCAGCCAAGGGCGTGCACGTCGACCTCATCAAGCTGTACGGCTCGATGGAGCTCGCACCGCTCGTCGGCCTCGCCGACGCGATCGTCGACCTGGTCAGCACGGGCGGCACGCTGCGTGCGAACAATCTGGTCGAGGTCGAGGAGATCATGGAGATCTCGTCGCGCCTCGTCGTGAATCAGGCGGCGCTCAAGCTCAAGCGCGCCGCGCTGCGGCCCATCATCGACGCGTTCGAACGCGCGTCGCGCGGCGCGCAGGCGAGCTGACAGAGTAGAAGCGAAGGGCAGGCGCAATCACGCGCCGCCCCGCGCGCAGTGCGTCTCAAAAGGCGCCGCGCGCACAACGTAACGGATGGATACCAGCATGGCTATCACGATGCGCAAACTCGATTCCAGCGCCGAAGGCTTCAAGAAGGCGCTGCACGCGGTGCTCGCCTTCGAGGCGAGCGAGGACGAGGCCATCGAGCGCTCCGTCGCGCAGATTCTCGCCGACGTGAAGGCGCGCGGCGACGCCGCCGTGCTCGACTACACGAACCGCTTCGACCGCCTTGCCGCCCCGAGCGTCGCGGCGCTCGAGCTGCCGTTCAGCGAACTCGAAGCGGCGCTGGAGAGCCTGGAGCCCAAGCAGCGCGCGGCGCTCGAAGCGGCGGCGGCGCGCGTGCGCGGCTACCACGAGAAGCAGCGCATCGAGTGCGGCTCGCATAGCTGGCAATACACCGAATCCGACGGCACGGTGCTCGGCCAAAAGGTCACACCGCTCGACCGCGTGGGCCTTTATGTGCCCGGCGGCAAGGCCGCGTACCCGTCGTCCGTGCTGATGAACGCCATTCCCGCGCGGGTGGCGGGCGTGCGCGAAATCATCATGGTCGTGCCCACGCCCGACGGCGTGAAGAACCCGCTCGTGCTGGCGGCGGCGCTGCTCGGCGGCGTCGATCGCGTGTTCACGATCGGCGGTGCGCAGGCCGTGGCGGCGCTCGCGTACGGCACGAATACGATCCCGGCCGTCGACAAGATTTGCGGACCGGGCAATGCCTATGTCGCTTCGGCCAAACGCCGCGTGTTCGGCACGGTCGGCATCGACATGATCGCGGGCCCCTCGGAAATCCTCGTGATCTGCGATGGCACGACCGATCCGCGCTGGGTGGCCATGGACCTGTTCTCGCAGGCCGAGCACGACGAGCTCGCGCAGTCCATCTTGCTGTGCCCGGACGAGAGTTTCATCAAGCGCGTGGCAGACGCCATCGACGAACTGCTGCCCGCCATGCCGCGCGCCGAAGTCATCGCCACGTCGCTCACGAACCGCGGCGCGCTCGTGAAGGTGCGCGACATGGCCGAGGCCTGCGCCATCGCCAACGAGATCGCGCCGGAGCACCTCGAAATCTCGGCGCTGGAGCCGCAGAAATGGGGCGCCGAAATCCGCCACGCGGGCGCGATCTTCCTTGGCCGCTACACGAGCGAAAGCCTCGGCGACTACTGCGCGGGGCCGAATCACGTGCTTCCTACGTCTCGTACCGCACGTTTCTCGTCGCCGCTTGGCGTCTATGATTTCATCAAGCGCTCGAGCCTCATCGAGGTGAGCGCGGAAGGCGCGCAAACGCTCGGCGAAATCGCAGCCGAGCTGGCCTACGGCGAAGGCCTGCAAGCCCACGCGCGCAGCGCCGAATTCCGCATGAAGCAGATGTAAGGCACGCCTCGCGACTCGCAGAAACCGGTTGAGTGAGCCGTCGCGCAGCATGGAGACGCAGTGCGGCGGCAAGCCCCGCGAGTGCGCGGGGCGCAGCAGTTAGACCTTCAGTTTGACCCGCACGCAGCAGAGACCACGACGATAACCAGGGCAGCCGGCTCGCCGAGCTGCCCGTGCCGGCGGCCCCGCTTTTCGCGAGCCGCCTTTCGACATGACGACACCACAAGACATCATCCGTCGCGACGTGCTCGCGATGACGAGTTACCCCGTGCCCGACGCTTCCGGTTTCGTGAAGCTCGACGCCATGGAGAACCCGTTTGCCCTGCCCGCCGACCTTGCCGCGCAACTGGGCGAACGCCTCGCGGCGGTCGCGCTCAACCGCTATCCCGCGCCGCGCCCCGAGGCGCTGATCGCGAAGCTCAAGCAGACGATGCGCGTGCCGGCCGACTGCGACGTGCTGCTCGGCAACGGCTCGGACGAGATCATCAGCATGATCACCATGGCGTGCGCGAAGCCGGGCGCGAAGGTGCTCGCGCCGGTGCCGGGCTTCGTCATGTACGCGATGTCGGCGAAGTTTGCGCAGCTGGAGTTCGTCGGTGTGCCGCTCAAGAGCGACTTCACGCTCGACCTCGAAGCGACGCTCGCGGCGATCGCTCAGCACACGCCCGCCGTGATCTGGCTGGCATACCCGAACAACCCCACGGGCACGCTGTTCGACGACGCCGACATCGAGCGCGTGATCGCGGCGGCTGAAGAGGCGAAGAGCCTCGTGGTGATCGACGAGGCTTACCAGCCGTTCGCGATGCAAAGCTGGATGCCGCGCGCGGGCGAGTTCGACAACGTCGTCGTGATGCGCACGATGTCGAAGCTCGGGCTCGCGGGCATCCGCCTCGGCTATCTGGCCGGGCGTGCGTCGTGGCTCAACGAATTCGACAAGGTGCGTCCGCCCTACAACGTGAACGTGCTCACGCAGGCGGCGGCGGATCTGCTGCTCGACCATATCGATGTGCTCGATGCGCAGGCCGCGCAGCTGCGCGCGCAACGTGCGACGCTGGCCGGCGAAGTGGCGAAGCTGCCGGGCGCCCAGGTGTTCGAAAGCGCGGGCAATTTCCTGCTCGTGCGCGTGCCCGACGCGGCGGCGGTTTTTGACACGCTGCTGTCTGCCCGGATTCTGATCAAAAACGTGGGTAAAATGCACCCATTGCTTGCGAACTGTGTGCGCCTGACCGTTGGCACCCCCGACGAAAACGCGCAATTGCTCGCTGCCCTGAAGCTCGTGCTCCGTTAAGTCGAAGCTTCGTTCTCCCACTCTCCTGTTACGGGCTGTTTGAAGGAAATTGCCATGCGCGTCGCGCAAGTCGTTCGCAACACCAGCGAAACGCAAATCCGCGTGAAACTCAATCTGGACGGCACCGGCGAGCAAAAGCTCGCGACTGGCGTGCCGTTTCTCGACCACATGCTCGACCAGATCGCACGACACGGTCTGATCGATCTGGACATCGAGGCGCATGGCGACACGCATATCGACGACCACCATACGGTGGAAGACGTCGGCATCACGCTCGGCCAGGCGGTGGCGCAGGCCATTGGCGACAAGAAGGGCATTCGCCGTTACGGCCACGCCTATGTGCCGCTCGACGAAGCGCTCTCGCGCGTCGTGATCGACTTCTCGGGCCGTCCGGGCCTCGAATTCCACGTGCCGTTCACGCGCGCGCGCATCGGCACGTTCGACGTCGACCTGTCGATCGAGTTCTTCCGCGGCTTCGTGAACCACGCCGGCGTGACGCTGCACATCGACAATCTGCGCGGCCTCAACGCGCACCATCAGATGGAAACCGTGTTCAAGGCATTCGGCCGCGCGCTGCGCCAGGCCGCCGAACTGGACGAACGTCAGGCGGGCAAGATTCCGTCGACGAAGGGCAGCCTCTAAGCGACGCCTTTCACCGACCGGGAGGCGGGCCGCGCTGCGCGCACTGTGCCGGGGCGTGCCTGAGCAGGACTTCGGGCGCGGCGCGCCGGGGCCGTCGCCCACATGCGGCATGCGCGCCACATTAGCCGTTCGGCTTATGGGCTTGCACGCGCCGACTGGCGTACATTGACGGCTTCGAAGGCAGATCAGGGCACATCGCGGCGCACATGCGCCCACACAGCCAGGGGCAAGGCCTTTTGAGCAGGCCGGATTCGAGATGAAAACTTCAATTGCGATTGTTGATTATGGAATGGGCAACCTGCGTTCGGTGGCCCAGGCGCTGAGGCAGGCCGCGCCGGAAGCCGACGTGGCCATCGTCGAGCGTCCCGAGGCGATCCGTGCTGCCGACCGCGTGGTGCTGCCGGGGCAGGGCGCGATGCCCGACTGCATGCGCAGCCTCGCCGAGTCGGGCCTGCAGGATGCCGTGCTCGAAGCCTCGCGCACGAAGCCGCTCATGGGCGTGTGCGTGGGCGAGCAAATGCTGTTCGACTGGAGCGCGGAAGGCGACACGAAGGGCTTGGGCCTGCTGCCCGGCAAGGTCGTGCGCTTCGATCTGGAAGGCCAGTTGCAGGACGACGGCTCGCGCTTCAAGGTCCCGCAAATGGGCTGGAACCGCGTGCGCCAGGCGCGCGCGCACGCCCTGTGGGACGGTGTGCCCGACGAAAGCTTCTTCTACTTCGTGCACAGCTACTATGTGGTTCCGGCGGAAGCGGCGCACACCGTGGGCGAAACGCCGTATGGCGCGGCCTTTACCTCGGCAGTGGCGCGGGATAACATCTTCGCCACCCAATTCCACCCGGAAAAGAGCGCTGCTGCAGGCTTGCGCGTCTATCGCAACTTCGTCCACTGGAACCCCTGATTTCCTGCGGCGCTGACGCTCGCAGCCGCCTTCGCGCACGAGCGCAGCGGCATTCGATTTGCGTGGGCAAGGCCGCCGAAAGAGTTGTACTAAACTAGCGAAACGGCGTCGGATCGGGCCTTTTTTCCGCCGGCGCTGCAGACTTCAACCTCATTCCCAGACACACCCGAAGCTATGCTGCTGATTCCGGCCATCGATCTCAAAGACGGTCACTGCGTGCGCCTCAAACAAGGCGATATGGACCAGGCGACGATTTTCTCCGAGGAACCGGCGGCTATGGCCCGACACTGGGTCGAGCGCGGCGCGCGGCGCCTGCACCTGGTCGACCTCAACGGCGCGTTCGCCGGCAAGCCGAAGAACGAAGACGCGATTCGCGAGATCATCCGCGAAGTCGGCGACGAGATCCCCGTGCAGCTCGGCGGCGGCATCCGCGACCTCGACACCATCGAGCGCTATCTCGACGACGGTCTGTCGTATGTGATCATCGGCACCGCCGCCGTGAAGAATCCGGGCTTCCTCCAGGAAGCATGCACCGCATTCGGGGGCCATATCATCGTCGGCCTCGACGCGAAAGACGGCAAGGTCGCGACGGACGGCTGGAGCAAGCTCACGGGCCACGAAGTCGTGGACCTCGCGCGCAAGTTCGAGGACTACGGCGCCGAGTCGATCATCTACACCGACATCGGCCGGGACGGCATGCTTCAGGGCATCAACATCGAAGCGACGGTGCGCCTCGCGCGCGCGGTGAAGATTCCGATCATCGCGAGCGGCGGTCTTTCCAACCTCGCCGATATCGACGCACTGTGCGAGGTCGAGGACGAAGGCGTGGAAGGCGTGATCTGCGGCCGCGCGATCTACTCGGGCGACCTCGATTTCAACGCCGCGCAAACGCGCGCAGACAGCCTGCGCGAATCGGACGACGCGTAAAGCGTCGTATGCCGGCCTCCGTCACTGGAGGCCTTTTGTTTTTGGCGCTGCGCCGCCATCTCCATGGGGACTGGCGCTCGCGCGGGATAATTTCGCATCGAGGCGCAAGGCAAGGCGCAAAGCGCGCGACAATGGGCTGCGCGCCACGCCCGAACCGGGCCCGGCAGCCTTCTCGCGAAAGGTGCTCGCCGCACACACACCGACTGGCAACTTCGGCAAGATCATGGCTCTACCCAAACGCATTATCCCCTGCCTCGACGTGACCGCCGGGCGCGTCGTCAAGGGCGTCAATTTCGTCGAACTGCGCGACGCGGGCGACCCCGTCGAAATCGCACGCCGCTACGACGACCAGGGCGCCGACGAACTCACGTTCCTCGACATCACCGCGACCTCCGACCAGCGCGACCTGATCCTGCCGATCATCGAGGCGGTGGCTTCGCAGGTCTTTATTCCGCTCACCGTGGGCGGCGGCGTGCGCGCCGTGGCGGACGTGCGGCGCCTGCTCAACGCCGGTGCCGACAAGGTCAGCATGAACTCGTCGGCGGTCGCCAATCCGCAGCTCGTGCGCGATTCCGCCGACAAATACGGCTCGCAATGCATCGTCGTCGCCATCGACGCGAAGCGGACATCGGCGCCGGGCGAACCCGCGCGCTGGGAAGTGTTTACGCACGGCGGGCGCAAGGCCACGGGCATCGACGCCGTGGAATGGGCGCGCAAGATGGCCGAGCTGGGCGCGGGCGAAATCCTGCTCACGAGCATGGACCGCGACGGCACGAAGAGCGGCTTCGACCTCGCGCTCACGTGCGCGGTGTCCGACGCGGTGCCGATTCCCGTGATCGCCTCGGGCGGCGTGGGCGGCCTGCAGGATCTCGCGGACGGCATCGTCAAGGGCCATGCCGACGCCGTGCTGGCGGCGAGCATCTTCCACTATGGCGAGCACACGGTGGGCGAGGCGAAGCGCTTCATGGCCGACCAGGGCATTTCGGTGAGGATGTAACGCGATGAGCAACACTCAAACCGGCAAATCCGATAACGACCTTGCCAATGCCAACTGGCTCGACAAGGTCAACTGGGACGCCAACGGCCTCGTGCCCGTGATCGCGCAGGAAGCCACCACGGGCGACGTCCTGATGTTCGCGTGGATGAACCGCGAAGCGCTCGCCAAGACGGTCGAGCTGCGCCGTGCGGTGTATTTCTCGCGCTCGCGCCAGCGCCTGTGGTTCAAGGGCGAGGAGTCGGGCCACGTGCAGCACGTGAGCGACATCCGCCTCGACTGCGACGAAGACGTCGTCCTGCTCAAGATCGAGCAGGTCTCGGGCATTGCGTGCCACACGGGCCGCCACTCGTGCTTTTTCCAGCAATTCGAAGGCACCGTCGACGAAGGCCGCTGGGTCGCCGTCGACCCGGTGCTGAAAGACCCCGAACACATCTACAAATGACGCAACTGAACACCAACGACACCCTGCTGCGCCTCGCGGCGGTGATCGACAGCCGCAAGGGCGGCGATCCGGACGCCTCCTACGTCGCGCGCCTGTTTCACAAGGGCGACGACGCGGTGCTCAAGAAGGTCGGCGAAGAGGCGACCGAAGTCGTGCTGGCCGCGAAAGACGTGCGTCAGGGCGGCGCACCGAAGGCGCTGGTCGGCGAGATGGCCGACCTGTGGTTCCACTGCCTCGTTACGCTCTCGCACTTTGATCTGAGTCCCGCCGACGTGCTCGCGGAACTGGAACGTCGCGAAGGCCTTTCGGGTCTCGAGGAAAAGGCGCTGCGCAAGAGCCGCGAGCGCGAAGAGAGCGGCGAGTGAAGGTTGCCGTGCAGCGCACCCACTAACAGAACGATGGCTTTGCATGGAACCGGAGTAAGGGCTAAAGCCCTAAGTCCGGATCGACAGGAGATGAACAACATGTCCACGTCCGGCGACTATCCGCCCCCTTCGTACCGCAACGGCGTTGACGCGGACCGTTTGCGCAGCCTGCGTACTTTCACGCATGTGCTGTACGCGCTCTATGCGGTGTACTGGCTGACCGGCGGCATTTCGGTGCTGGTGGCGATCATCCTGAATTACCTCAAACGCGACGAAGCACTCGGCACGCCCTATGAGCAGCACTTCACGTGGCAAATCCGCACGTTCTGGCTCGGTCTGGCCGGCCATCTGATCGGCGGCGTGCTCATCTTCGTGCTGGTCGGCATTCCAATTTTGTGGGCTGTCGCAATCTGGACGTTGTACCGTATCATCAAAGGCTGGCTGTACTTGTACGACAACAAGCCGCTGCACAACCCGCGCGCCTGGTTCTGAAGGCTCCGGGGGCGCGTGCGGCTTTGCTCACCAGGAGCACCATGAGTCACGACCGCAGCACCTGTCTCTTCTGCAAGATTGCCGACGGCCATATTCCCAGCACACGGGTGTACGAGGACGACGAGTTCGTCGCCTTCCGCGACATCCGGCCTGCAGCCGAGACACACGTCCTCGTGATTCCGCGCCAGCATATTTCCACCCTCGCCGATTGCGGTGAAAACGACGCACCGCTGCTTGGTAGAATGTTTGTATTGGTCGCGCGGCTCGCAAGGGAATTGGGCGTCTCGTACACGGGCGGCGAAACCGGGTTTCGGACGGTGGTGAATACGGGGCCGGGCGGCGGGCAGGAGGTCTACCATCTGCACGCGCATTTGCTCGCTGGGCCGCGTCCGTGGCACCGCATGGGCTGAGTGCCGGCGGCGCTGAAAGTCGGTATAAATGACGGATGGCGTGGGTCTCACTGAAGCGTCGCGCTAAAGGGTCGCACGCCACGTCCATGCAACATCGAACAGGCACAATTTATCGCGTCGCGCAGGTCGCGCGGCGGCGGGGTTAAGGAGAGAGTCAATCATGGGTTCGTTGAGCATTTGGCACTGGCTGATCGTCTTGTTGATCGTTGCGCTCGTCTTCGGCACCAAGAAACTGCGCAATATCGGTAGCGATCTGGGCGGTGCGGTGAAGGGTTTCAAGGAAGGCATGCGCGAGAACGAAGGCGCCGGTGCGGACGCGCAAAAGCGCGAACTCCCGGCCGACGGCGGTGCGGTCGACGTCGAAGCCAAGGACAAGACGCAGCGCTCGAACGACTACCGCTAAAACGTGTGGCGGCTGATTTTTTGCCGCCACTGGTTTTTCCGCTTGTTTCCCGCTTGTTTCCATTAAGGCAGCCAAGGCTGACGGAAAACTCCATTCATGCTCGATCTCGGTTTAACCAAGATGGCGCTGATCGGCGTCGTCGCGCTGGTCGTTCTCGGGCCGGAGCGGCTGCCGCGGGTCGCACGCACGGCCGGCGCGCTGTTCGGGCGCGCGCAGCGCTATATCAACGACGTCAAGGCGGAGGTCACGCGCGAGATCGAACTCGACGAGTTGCGCCGCATGAAGACTGAGTTCGAGGCGGCGGCGCAGAACGTCGAGAAGAACGTTCAGGACAATCTGCGCAAGCATGAAAGCGAGTTGAACGACGCGTGGAACGCGGGCACGTCGGTGTCGCCGAGCATCGCAGGCGGCGCGGATCCTGCCAGCGTGGAAGGCGCCGCCAACGTGTTGGACGGCGTCGCCACGCAATCAGGATGGCGCTCCGGCAACGCAGGCGCGAGCGGTGCGAAGCGCAAGAACTGGCGTGTGAAGCAAAGCGCCGCGCCGGCCTGGTACAAACGCGCCACGCTGCGCCGCACGCGGGTGCAATCGGGCGCTGCGCGCGTGGCGCAGCATACCCCGGCGAGCCTGCGCCGGCCCACGCGGTTCTTCTGACGCGGATCCGCCTTTGCGCACGACCATTTCCAACCGAGGGCCGGTGTGAGCGACCCCCAGCAAAAACTGGAAGAAGGCTCCGAAGAGACCTTCATTTCCCATCTCGTCGAACTGCGCGACCGCATCATTCGCGCAGGCGTTGCCGTGATCGTCGTGTTCGTCGGGCTCGTCTACTGGGCGCCCGACATATTCCGGCTGCTTGCGCGTCCGCTCATGCAGAACCTGCCGCGCGACGGCAAGATGATCGTCACCGACGTGACCGGCTCGTTCTTCGTGCCCATGAAGGTCACGATGCTCGTGGCCTTCGTGATCGCACTGCCGGTCGTGCTCTACCAGATCTGGGCGTTCGTCGCCCCCGGCCTATACCAGCACGAAAAGAAGCTCGTCGTGCCGCTCGTGGCGAGTAGCTACACGCTCTTCCTGTGCGGCATGGCGTTCGCGTATTTCGTGGTGTTCCCGACCATCTTCCGCGTGATGGCGCACTACAACGCGCCGCTCGGCGCGGAGATGACGACCGATATCAACAATTACCTGAGCTTTGTGCTCACCATGTTCATCGCGTTTGGCGTGACCTTCGAGGTGCCGATCGTCGTCGTGTTGCTCGTGCGCATGGGCGTGGTCACCGTGAAGAAGCTCAAGCAGGTCCGGCCCTACGTGATCGTTGGCGCGTTCATCGTCGCGGCAGTGGTGACGCCGCCGGACGTGTTCTCGCAGCTCATTCTCGCGCTGCCGCTCATCATCCTGTACGAGCTGGGCATTATCGCGGCGCGTATCTTCGTCGGCACTGGCGAGAAGAAGCCCGCGGACGAGAGGCAGGCGGCGAGCTAGCCCCCGCTGGCTTAGCGGAGAAAAAGCCGCAGGAAAGCAAAAGGCCGCGAACCCACGTTCGCGGCCTTTTCGTTTTCTGCTTGCGGGTAGGGCGCGACGCCCCACCTGCGGTGTGACATCAACCTCCGTCGTCGCCTTCGCCGTCTTCCTGGGCCGGCTGCTTCGGCGGCGGCGGGCGCTTGCCGATCAGAACGTCGAGATCCATGTCCTTGTTCTTGCGCACGAGGTGGATCTTCGCGTCCGAGCCCGGCTTGATCTGCGCGATGACGTTCAGGAGGCGCGTGGTGTCGGTGATGGCCTCACCGTTCACCGAGGTCAGGACGTCGCCCGGCTTGATGCCGGCCTTGTCGGCGGGGCCGCCCTGCAGCACGCCTGCGACGATCGCGCCCGACTTCTCCTTGAGCCCGAAAGAGTCGGCAATCTCAGGCGTCACGTCCTGTGGCTCCACGCCGATCCAGCCGCGCGTGACCGAACCCGAGGTGATGATGCTCTCCAGCACGCTGCGCGCCGTGGAAACGGGAATCGCGAAGCCGATGCCGAGCGAGCCGCCCGAGCGCGAGTAGATGGCCGTGTTGATGCCGAGCAGGTTGCCGTTCACGTCGACGAGCGCGCCGCCCGAGTTGCCCGGATTGATCGGCGCGTCCGTCTGAATGAAGTTTTCGAACGTGTTGATGCCGAGGTGATTGCGGCCCAGCGCGCTGATGATGCCCATCGTGACCGTCTGGCCCACGCCGAACGGGTTGCCGATGGCGAGCACGACGTCGCCCACGCGCGTCTGGTCCATGCGGCCGAGCGTGATGGTGGGCAGGTTTGGCAGATTGATCTTGAGCACCGCGAGATCGGTTTCCGGGTCGATGCCGATCACTTTGGCGTTGGTGGTGCGGCCGTCGGAAAGCGCGATTTCGATCTGGTCCGCGCCGTCGATTACGTGCTGGTTCGTTAGAATGTAACCGTCCGGACTGACAATGACGCCCGAACCGAGGTTGGCGGCAGGCTGCTCCTGCTGCTTCTGGTTTTTGTTGCGTTCGCCGAAGAAGTAGCGAAATAGCGGGTCGTTCTGGCGGGGATCGGGCGGCAGCGACCCATCCTTGCTCGAGAACACGTTGACGACCGCGGGCATGGCCTTCTGGGCGGCGTCCGCATAGGAGCCCTGGGCGGCGCCTCCACCAATACCCGGCGCCACTTCCCGCAGTGCAACGATCGGTTCGGCAAGCTGCTTGCCGAACTGCCCCTGGTGCTGCAGCCACTGCGGTTTGAGCGTGGCGATGATGAACATCAACGCCAGCAGGACCGTCACCGCCTGGGCGAAGAACAGCCAAAAGCGTCTAAGCATCTGAAGATTAGAGGATTATATGGATCGGATCGAACTGGAATTGTATCTGAACAATCTTCTGGAATCCGCGCGGTTCAAGGACTACTGCCCCAATGGCTTGCAGGTCGAAGGGCGGCGGCGCGTACAGAAGATCGCCACGGGCGTGACCGCTTCGCTCGCCTTCCTCGAAGCCGCGCTCGAGTGGGGCGCCGATGCCGTGCTCGTGCACCACGGTTACTTCTGGAAGAACGAAGCGCCGCAAATTACGGGCCGCAAGTACCGGCGTTTGAAGACGCTGCTCGCGAACGATATCAACCTGTTCGCCTACCATCTGCCGCTGGACTGCCATCCCGAACTGGGCAATAACGCGCAGTTGGGCGCCCGATTCGGCTGGATCGGCGAACAACGCTTCGGCGACCAGGATCTTGGCTGGATGGCCACGCTGCCCATGCCGATCACGCTCGCGCACTTTACCGCCGAGGTCGAGCAGACGCTCGGCCGCTCGCCGCTCGTGCTCGGCGACCCCGACTGGCAACTGCGCCGCGTGGCCTGGTGCACGGGCGCGGCGCAAAGTCTCTTCGACGCGGCGATCGACGCCGGCGCCGACGTCTTCCTCACCGGCGAAATCTCCGAGCCGATCACGCACACCTCGGCGGAAAGCGGCGTGGCGTTCCTCGCCGCGGGCCACCACGCAACCGAGCGGTTCGGTGTGCAGGCAGTGGGCGCGCACCTCTCGGAAGCCTTCGACATCGAGCATCTTTTCATCGATATCGACAATCCCGTTTGATTGCGTATTCGGCGCAAATTGCCGTGGCGCAGCATGGTTTTATTCATAAGGCATTTACAAACTGAAAAGAAAGTGGCCCTCTTTTCTGCGGGAAAACCCCGAGATATCAAGGACTTCCGAGGCTTTTTCGAGAACGCCCCTTGTAAATGCCAACTCCATTCGAGCAAACTAGCGTTCGGCAGCACCGCGGGTAAGCTGGCGTGACGGAAAAATCCAACTCAGAAGTGGGGCGATGTGATGCGAGACAAAGAGAATGACCGCGTCGATGGCAGCCGCCGAACCTGGCTGATTGCGACGTCCGTAGCAGGTGGCATTGGAGGCGTGGCCACCGTCGTACCTTTCGTAGGTTCCTTTGCACCATCCGAAAAAGCCCGCGCCGCCGGCGCGCCCGTCGAAGCCGATATCACGAATCTGCAGCCCGGCTCGATGATGACCGTCGCCTGGCGCGGCAAGCCCGTGTGGATCCTGAACCGCACGGATCGCATGATGGCCGACGTCAAGAAGGCCGATCCCGATCTGGCTGACCCGAACTCCGAACATCCGTTCTCGATGCCGATGCCCGAGTACTGCATGAACGAATTCCGTTCGCGCGCCGAGCATCAGAACATTCTCGTGGCCGTGGCCGTCTGCACCCATCTGGGCTGCACGCCGACGCCTCGCTTTCAGGAAGGCCCGCAGCCGAACCTGCCCGACAGCTGGCCAGGCGGCTTCCTGTGCCCGTGCCACGGCTCCACCTACGATCTCTCCGGCCGCGTGTTCAAGAACAAGCCGGCGCCGCAAAACCTCGACATTCCCCGCTACATGTTCGCGTCCCCGACGCAGATCGTGATCGGCAAGGACGAAAAAGGAGAAGCGTGATGGCGACGGGAACCGAAAAGGATGTGGTGGAGACGGCCGGCCTGCAAGGCTGGATCGACAAGCGCTTTCCGATGACCGCGAGCTGGCGCGCTCACGCTTCCGAGTACTACGCGCCGAAGAACTTCAACTTCTGGTACTTCTTCGGTTCGCTCGCGCTGCTCGTGCTGGTCAACCAGATCATCACCGGCATTTTCCTCACCATGAACTACAAGCCCGATGCGACGCTCGCGTTCGCGTCGGTCGAGTACATCATGCGCGAGGTGCCGTGGGGCTGGCTGATTCGCTACATGCACTCCACGGGCGCTTCGATGTTCTTCGTGGTCGTGTATCTGCACATGTTCCGCGGGCTGCTGTACGGCTCGTACCGCAAGCCACGCGAGCTCGTGTGGATCTTCGGCTGCGCGATCTTCCTGTGCCTGATGGCCGAGGCGTTCTTCGGCTACCTGCTGCCATGGGGCCAGATGTCGTTCTGGGGCGCGCAGGTGATCGTGAACCTGTTCTCGGCGATTCCCTTCATCGGCCCGGACCTCTCGCTGTGGATTCGCGGCGACTACGTGGTGTCGGACGTCACGCTGAACCGCTTCTTCGCGTTCCACGTGATCGCCATTCCGCTGGTGCTGGTCGGGCTCGTGATCTGTCACATCATCGCGCTGCACGAAGTGGGCTCGAACAACCCGGACGGCATCGAGATCAAGGCGAAGAAGGACGCGAACGGCGTGCCGCTCGACGGTATCCCGTTCCATCCGTACTACTCGGTGCACGACTTCATGGGCGTGTGCATCTTCCTGATGATCTTCGCGGCGATCGTGTTCTTCGCGCCGGAGATGGGCGGCTACTTCCTGGAGTCGAACAACTTCGTGCCGGCCAACCCGCTGCAAACGCCGCCCGAAATCGCGCCGGTCTGGTACTTCACGGCGTTCTACGCGATGCTGCGCGCCACGACCGACCCGTTCAAGATCGTGCTGATGATCGTGATCGCGCTGCTGGGGCTGCTCGCGCTCGTGCGCGCCCGCGGCAAATGGCGCGCCGGGCTACCGGTGCTGGCGGTGCTCGTGATCGTCGCCATGTACTTCACTGAGTCGAAGTTCTGGGGCGTGGTGGTGATGGGCACGGCGGTGATCTCGCTCTTCTTCCTGCCATGGCTCGACCGCTCGCCAGTGAAGTCGATCCGCTACCGGCCGTTCTTTCACAAGGTATTTCTCGGCATCTTCGTGCTGGCGTTCCTGACGCTCGCGTTCCTCGGCACGAAGCCGCCATCGCCGGCGGCCACGCTGATCGCCCAAATCTGCGCGCTCGTCTATTTCGCTTTCTTCCTCGGCATGCCGTTCTGGACGCCGCTTGGCACTTTCAAGCAGCCGCCCGAACGCGTGCGGTTCAAGCCCCATTAATTGACGAGCGAGGAAGATATGACGAAACGTTCTCTTTTTTCTACGCTCGCGAAGGTGAGCATACGGGCTGCCGGCGTCCGGGCCGGCTTGGCCGCGCTGGCGCTCTCATGTGCCTTTGGGGTTGGATCTGTCGCGGCGCAGGAAAACATTCCGCTCGACCGCGCTCCCGATAACGGCGAAAATCTTGCTTCGCTGCAACACGGCGCCAAATTGTTTGTAAACTATTGTCTGAATTGCCATAGTGCGAACTTGATGCGCTACAGCCGATTGCAGGTTCTCGGCATTCCGCAGAAGCAAATCGAAGATAATCTGTTGTTTACGACCGACAAGGTCGGCAACACGATGTCCATCGCGATGCGTCCGGACGACGCGAAGTCGTGGTTCGGCGTGGCGCCGCCGGACCTCTCCGTGGAAGCGCGGGCGAAAGGGCGCGACTGGCTGTACACGTACCTGCGCAGCTTCTACCGCGACGACACGCGGCCGACCGGCTGGAACAATCTGGTGTTCGAAAACGTGAGCATGCCGCACGTGCTGTGGCAGTTGCAGGGCATCCGCACGGCGAAGTTCGAGGACACGACGGATGAGGAAACCGGGGAAAAAGTCCGTCGCTTTGCCGGGTTCCAGCAGGTCACGCCTGGAACGCTATCGCCGGTGGATTATGATGCCGACGTGGCCGACCTGGTGGCCTACCTCGGCTGGATGGCCGAACCCGAGCAGAAAACCCGCAGGCAGCTTGGCGTGTGGGTGCTCCTGTTCCTCGGCGTCTTGAGCTTTTTCGCGTGGCGATTGAACGCCGCGTACTGGAAAGATATCAAATAGGCACGTCCTGACCGACGTGGGGCCGGTGCGACGAGAAGCCGTCTGACGGTTCAGGGACCGTCAGACGGTTTTTTCGCCCGCTGGCCTTTTGGGTTTATTGAGGAAATGTAAATCATGATGGTTCTGTACTCAGGCACTACCTGCCCCTTCTCCCAGCGCTGCCGGCTGGTGTTGTTCGAAAAGGGCATGGACTTCGAAATCCGCGACGTCGACCTGTTCAACAAACCGGAAGACATCGCCGTGATGAATCCGTACGGTCAGGTGCCGATTCTGGTCGAGCGCGACCTGATTCTGTACGAGTCGAACATCATCAACGAGTACATCGACGAGCGCTTCCCGCACCCGCAGCTGATGCCGGCCGACCCGGTCCAGCGCGCCCGCGCGCGTCTGTTCCTGCTCAACTTCGAGAAGGAACTGTTCGTGCACGTGAGCACGCTCGAAAACGAGAAGGGCAAGGCCGCCGAGAAGAACCACGAGAAGGCGCGCCTCGCGATCCGCGACCGCCTCACGCAGCTCGCGCCGATCTTCCTGAAGAACAAGTACATGCTGGGCGAAGAGTTCTCGATGCTCGACGTCGCAATCGCGCCGCTGCTGTGGCGCCTCGACCACTACGGCATCGAGCTGTCGAAGAATGCCGCGCCGCTCATGAAGTATGCCGAGCGCATTTTCAGCCGTCCGGCGTACATCGAAGCGCTGACGCCGTCTGAAAAGGTTATGCGCCGTTAAGCAGTATCCTGGTGGTTGCAGGTAACAGAGGCGGCGTGCACAGCGTGGGTGTGGATGCCGCCTCGCGAAAGGATTGTTGATGCAAGAGATTTCCACCAAGCCGTATTTGCTGCGCGCGCTGTACGAGTGGTGCACCGACAACGGCTTCACGCCGCATATCGCGGTGCGGGTCGACAACCGCACGCGCGTGCCGCGCCAGTTCGTGCGTGACGGTGAGATCGTGCTGAACATCAGCTTCGAGGCGACGAGCCAGTTGCAGATGGGCAACGAGACGATCGAGTTCCACGCGCGCTTCTCGGGCAAGTCGCACAAGATCGAGGTGCCGGTGTCGAACGTGCTCGCGATCTACGCGCGCGAGAACGGTCAGGGCATGGCGTTCCCGGTCGAGTCGCCGCCCGGCGATGCCGACGATGTGCTGTCCTCGGAGGACCACGAAGAAGCCGAAGCGCACGAGGCGCACGCAGTGCGCGACGAGCCTGCCGAGGAACCCGCTGCGCCGCTCGCGCCGGTTGCGACGCGCGCCGCCGACAAAGACGACGAAGGCGGCAACAAGGGCGGCAAGGGCCACCTCAAGATCGTGAAATGAAGTAGAATAGCGGGCTACGCCGGCTTAGCTCATCTGGTAGAGCAGTTGATTTGTAATCATCAGGTGGCGGGTTCGAGTCCTGCAGCCGGCACCACATTCAAGACAAAGGGTTACGTGAACTTCACGTAACCCTTTGTGCTTTCTGCGCGCCCCGCGCCAGATTCCTCACTCCGCCCATTGCGGATCGCTCGTGAACATGATCGTGAGCCAGCGGTGCGACTCGTCCCCGCCGATGGCCCGGCCAATTTCGTCGCGGATCGCGTCCCATTCGGCGATGCGTTTCGGCGGCATGTCGGGCGGCACGACGAAATACAGCTCGATCTCGCGGGAGCGGCCCACTTTCGCGACATAGGCGCGGTAATACTCGAAGGCGTAGCGCTCGACAAAGCGCTTCGCAACGGCATCGACATGCTGCTTGAGATCCGCGGGCGCCACGAGCAACACGTCCAACAGGGCCTGGCGGATTTCCGCGAGCGGAATCGGAATGATCACGACGCACACCACCACGAGCGCCGCTGGGTCGACGTAGGGCGTGAGGGGCTCCCACGCCGTTCCCTGAATCGCATAGCCGACGCTGAAGGCCACGAGCAGCGCTGCCGTGATGCCCGCGGACATGATCCACGACTTGATGTCGAGGCGCACGAAATCCGAGTGGATCCGGCGGTTCGCGCGCGATTCGAACACCGCCATCGCCACGCAGGCACTGACGGTGAGCACGGCGTAGACAAGGGCAGGACCGAAGTGCAGCTCGTGGCCGCCTGCGAGCAGGTTGGTGACGCCGTTGATCAGCGCGTAGACGGCCACGCCTACGAGCAGCGTGCTGTTGAGCCCGAGCACCATGGGTTCGAGATGCCAGAAGCCCATGGTGAAGCGCTCGCGCCATTTGCGCGGCAGGTCGACGTTGACCGCGTAGGAGGTGATCAGGCGTACAACGGCGAGTGCGAGCGCGCTCATGCTCGCGTCGACGAGCGAATAAACGCCGTCGAACACAATCGAAAACGAGCCGGAGATCAGGCCGAACAGAATGCCGATGAGGGCGATCACCAACGTCGTGGCGATCGATTGCGTCAGCACGCTGCTCTCGTCGGAAGCACTAAAGAATCGAAGCCGTTCCATGATGTCTGCTCTGCGCGAGGATGAGCAAGACTAGCCGACTCGCCGGGACGCCGTCGCCGCGCTGCGCGCTCAGCTTGCCTCGCGCGCCATCGAGCCGGCGCGTCCTTCCACGAGGTCGATCTCCTGTGGCGACAAGCCAAATGCCGCGTAGAGGCGTCGATCGATCTCGCGCGCGATGTTGTCCACTTTAGCGGCGTCGCATCCGGACTGCTGGGCGCACAGTAACCGGGTCACGCAGTCGGCGACCTCGCTGCGCACCGGAGCGCCGCCCGGCACGGGCAGGGCGTCGATCATCGCTGTCGTGAACGCCACGCCGCCGTTGTAGCTCGACGCGCCGTACTTCGCGCGGATCAGGAACACCGAGAGCGGGCAATTGAGCAACGCCGCCGCGAACTTCAGCAGAGGCTCGTCGTTGGAGCGCAGGATCAGCGTGGTCTTGCCAGGGATCGTGTCGCCTGCGAGATCGAGTGTCGCGTCGAGCCGTGTGAGGCCTTTCACGATCACCTTTTTTGCCCGTGCTTTCGCGCCGTAGCCGTTCGCGAACGTCGACGCAAAGCGCTCGCGCTCGACCACGGGTGCCTCGTAGCGTCGCCCGAGATAGGTCATCGGCTTGCTGCCCCAGCGCGAGACGTAGCGCCCGAGCGTACCGGTGTTCACCACGCGGTAGTGATGGTCCGGCTGGAAGCGGCCTTCGGCCATATCGACGAGCGGTGCGAGCCGGTAGGCGTCTGACGTCGCGCAAGCGTTTTCGCAGGGCAGCAGCGAACCGAGTGTCGCGTGGGCACGGGCGAACCGCTGCACGAACGCGGCGTGCGGCGAGAGCAACGCGTCGAGAGGCCATGGCGTCTCGAGCGTGCGCTTGTCGGTTTGCGCAAGCTCGGTGAGCGTCTCGCCGTCGATGCGCGCGGTTGCGATGGCGGGCGTGCCGGACTCGCGAAAGAGCGTGACGATCGAATCCACACGCGCCTGCTCGAACACGTCGCGCCCGAGCCTGACGATGCGTTCGATCTTGCCCAGATGCCGGGCGCGCAAGGCATCGCCGAAGGGCTTCGAGAGCCACTTGTCGGGCGTGAGATACGCCATCGCGCCGCCGGGCCTCAGGAGCGCGAGGCCCAGCTCCATGAACACGATGTAGAGGTCCCAGTTGCCCCGCGCGCTCGGCCAGCGCCGCGCCAGCCGCTCGCGCAGCGCGCGCTGGCCCTGGTTGATCATGCGTTCGGAGTCGATATAGGGCGGGTTCGCGATGACGGCGTCGAAACGCTCGAAGTCGCCTTCGTCGGTGAGGAGGTCTGCGAATTCAATGCGCCATTCGAACGCGGCGGCTTCTTCGGGTGGCGTTGCGGCCTGGTGGTTCGCGAGAGCGAAGTGCAATGCGTCGCGCAGTTGTGCGCATCGGGTGATTTCGGCGCGACTTGTGACGGCTGTGGCTGTCGCCCGCAGTCTTGCCGCGCTCGCGCGATAGTTCGCTACTAGTTCAGCCTGGTCGCGCAGGCGCGTATCGAAGTCGAAACGGCTGAGCGTCGCATTGCCTGCTTTGAGGTTGGTCTCGAGGTTCGGCAGCGAAACGGTGAAATCCGCGTGTTCGAGCAGTTCGATCCACAGCCGCAAGCGCGCCATGCCGACCGAATCCGCATTGATATCCACACCGAAAAGCGAGTGCTCGACGATGTCCCGCTTGACGCGAAAGAGCGCGGCTTCGATCTTGCGGATGGTCGTGCCATCGCACTCACGGGTGAGCGGTTCGCGATTCGCGTGCGTGACGCAGAGCCGGTCCGCGGTGACGTCGATTCGGCAAGCGCCGAGCGCTTCGCGCTCGCGCGGGCCCAGCAAGCCGAGGCGCACTTTCAGCACCAGCAACTCGTTGAGCGCCGATACGAGCAGATGTCCCGAGCCCACGGCGGGATCGCAGATGCGCAGCGAGTCCAGAATCGCGCGCGCTTCGTCGCGGTTTTCGATCGATTCGCCAATTAATTCGGATAGCTGATCGACGTTCGTGCAGCGCCAACCCCTGGCCCGATTCAAGCGATTGAGCGCCGCTTGCGTGATGGCGGGACGGGCGAGCTGCATTGCGACGCTGCCCGGCGTGTACCAGGCGCCGTCGCGGTAGCTGTTGAGCTTTTCGAAGACGAGCCCGAGCGAGGAGGCGTCGAGGCAACGCCTGTTCGTCGCGGTTGGCGCTTGCGCGGCCAAACCGGCGGAGAAGTCGAACGCCGCGAGAAAATCGAGCAGATACGCAAGCGTGTGCCGCTCGCCGCTCGCAGGGGGGAGCACGGTCGCCGTGAAAAGCGGCAGCGTGGCGCTAGCGTCGAGCGCGCTCATGCCGAGCAGGCTTCGATCCAGGTCTTGCGGCTCGAAAAGCGAACCGTCGAAGCGGGGAAGCTGAGCGAAGCGAGCCGGTGGCGTGTCGTCACCGGCGCCTAGTACGGCGTCGCACAGCGCGTCGAGATCGCTGAACGAGCGGATACGCTGGGCGTTCAGAAACGCGTAGGTCGCCTCGTCGCCATGGAGCGTCAGCAGACGCGTTTCGAGCACCTTGAGAAAAACGAGGCGGCTGATCCATGCGATGCAAAGCCGCAGCGCGAGTTCGAGGTGGTCGGCCTCCGGCCCCTCGCTCTCGCCCTCGCGGGCGGCGAGGCGCGACAGCGCGAGTTCGATCAGCGCGCCGCGCAAGCGCTCGTACGGCGCGAGTCGCGCGACGGTGCGCCTGACGCCGGAAACGCTCTCCCGCAACCCCACGATATGCAGCAGTTCGGCGTAAAAGCCTTCGTCGAGCCCACCACCGGCGCCGGCGCGGCGCGTGCGCGGTTTGCGCGCTCGGCGTGTCTGCTGGGTGGTTTCTGGCATGGTCTCGTGCGGTGGGCGTGGCCTGGCGGGGCGCGGTCGGCGCACATTTTACTGCCGGGCGCGCGCGTTTCGTCCTACACCGTTTGGCCGAGTCGACGGGACTGCCCGTCTGAGCGATCATCGTTGCGATGGCGATGCGGCGGAACGCGCCGCATCGCTCTGCTATATGATGGCGCCCCGCGGCGCCAACCTGCGGGCCGGGTACGTATCGACGACCTGGCCCGCCGCACCGAATATCCGACCTATGACCGAATATCCCACTCTCACCTGGCCCGACACCGAAGGCCCGCGCACCGTGCGCTGGCGCTCCGAGGCTGGCGTGCCGGCGCCCAAACGCGTGGTCATCGCCGACGATCGCACGACCGCGGACACCGCGTACCGCCTTGCCTGCGAAGGCACCGCGCTGCTATGGCGCGGCGACTATCAGAACGCGCGTCAACTGCTGCAGGCCATGGCACGCCGTGCCGAGCGCAAGCCGCGCAATTCCGCCCAGCCCAAGGCGCCCGCTTCACCGCTCGAAGCGTTTCATCTGCATCGCCAGGCGCAGGCGCAGCGCGCCCGTACGCTCGGCATGGTGCTGATCCCGCTCGAAGGCGACTACGGCATCAACCTGCGCCGCTCACCCGACGTCCGGGTCGCGTGCGAAGAGGCGTGGGGCGCGGCCGATGGCGAAGCTTCTGCGGTGTCGCTACGTGAGATTCTCGGTCTGGTCGGCGCACACGAATGGCGCAAGAAGGGCGTCGAGATCGCGGCGCTGAACGGCGCGCGCATCCATCCGTACTACGGCGTGTTCTCACCGGTGCGCGGCGAATACGTCGATCTCGTCGCGCGCACGGCGCTGCCGTCGCTCGAAAAGGCCTTCGACATCGGCACGGGCACGGGCGTGCTCGCCGCCGTGCTCGCCTCGCGCGGCGTGAAGCGCGTGGTCGCTACCGATCAGGACGCCCGCGCGCTGGCCTGCGCGAACGAGAACCTTGCCCGCCTCGGCTACGCCGCGCAGGTCGAGGTCGTCGAGGCGGATCTGTTCCCGCCGGGGCGCGCGCCGCTCATTGTCTGCAACCCACCGTGGGTGCCGGCGCGGCCCGCGTCGCCCATCGAGTACGCCGTCTTCGATCCTGAGAGCCGCATGCTGCGCGGCTTTCTCGGCGGCCTCAAGGATCATCTCGACCCGGGTGGCGAGGGGTGGTTGATTCTGTCCGACTTCGCGGAGCATCTCGGTCTGCGCACGCGCGAATCGCTCGTTGAGATGATCGCGCAGGCGGGACTCGAAGTGGCGGGCCGGGAGGACATTCGCCCGCGACACCCGAAAGCTTCGGATCCCAGCGATCCGCTCTATCGTGCGCGCGCGGCCGAACTGACATCGCTGTGGCGCCTCAAGGTGCGCGCGCAGTGAGCCGGCGGCGGGCAAAAGCGTTGGCAATAAAGAAGGAGCCGGGCCGCTAACGGCCCGCGTGGGTGTCGAGCATCGGCGTCGGCGGCGTAGCTGCCGCGCCGGATATGCGTCTGGTTCACATCGGCTTCACCCCGGATAGGCCTCGTCGACCTTGAGGCCTGCCAGCTTGAAAATCACGCGCAGCGTTTGTGGCTTGATATCGCGGCGCGAAGCCAGCGCCGACATCACGAAATCGAGCACCTTCGCGTACTTCAGCAGAATCAGGCAGGTCTCGAGATCCGAAGGGCCGTCGCGCATGCTTTCCGCGACCCGCAGCATCTCCACCGAGATGTCGCGCGCCATTTCCAACTCCAGTTGCTGCTTTTCCGTCCAGTCGGGAACCGTGACGAGTTTCGTAAGCAGTTCCTGGAATTTTTGCTCTGCGTTTCCGTCAGGAATCGTATTCATTGCATGCCCCATGCAAGGCCGTACAGCGTCGTGCGCTCTTCGCGCAGCGAGGACTGCGCCAGCCTGATTCATCGCAACCGGCACTCCCGGTGCGACCTCCCAATGCGCGCCTGTCGATTCGTTGCCGCCCGGTCGCGCTACGTTTTGGTCCTTTTTTGGGCATCGGGGACGAAAATCCTCGTGTCTCTTCTATTCAACCCCTCCCTCCTGTCCGCACGTGGGTCAGCGTGCCTGGACGCTATTACGACACTGGCCGCTCTTATGGGTTCGGCAGCTTAGACTAGCTTTTTTCGTAAAATGACAGAAACACTGCAGCCCTTCTGTCGCCTGTCGCACGTTTCGCGACATACCACGCCTTTCATCCGACCACGCCGATGTCCAGCAAGACTTACGAAGTCCGTCCGAACCAGTCCGTCGAACTCCTCAAGGAGCTCCACATCCTGACGCGCGACGGCAAGATGAACCAGGACAGCCGCCGCAAGCTGAAACAGGTCTATCACCTGTTCCAGTTCATCGAGCCGCTGCTCAAGGACCTCAAGCAGGATGGCCGCGACGTGACCCTCGTCGATCACGGTGCGGGCAAGTCCTATCTGGGCTTTATTCTCTACGACCTGTTCTTCAAGGATCAGCGCGACAGGTCACACATTTATGGCATCGAGACGCGCGACGAGCTTGTGCAGCACTCACAGGAACTGGCCAAACGGCTGGGCTTTGGCGGGATGTCGTTCCTGAACCTTTCCGTAGCCGATTCGATCACCTCGTCGCAACTGCCGCCAACGGTCGATATCGTGACTGCGCTGCATGCCTGCGATACCGCCACCGACGACGCCTTGCGCTTCGCACTCAAGAAACACGCGCGCTACATCGTGGTCGTGCCGTGCTGCCAGGCCGAGGTGGCGGGCGTGCTGCGCCGCAACAAGGGCAAGTCGCTCGGCCAGGCGCTCGCGGAGATCTGGCGCCACCCGCTGCATACGCGCGAATTCGGGAGCCAGATCACCAACGTGCTGCGCTGTCTGCAACTCGAGGCGCACGGCTATCAGGTGAGCGTGACGGAACTGGTGGGCTGGGAACACTCGATGAAAAACGAACTCATCATCGCCCAGTACAAGGATTTGCCGCGACGCCGTGCGGCGGAGCGGCTCAACGAGATTCTCGAAACTTTCGGGCTGGCGGACCTGCGCGAGCGCTTTTTCGCCGACGAGGGCGAGGCCGCCTCCGAAGCGGCAACCGAAAGCTGAACTTATGGGGCAGCGCGACGTTAGTCGCGCTTGCTCATCCAGTCTTGCCAACCATCGAAGCCGAGCTTGCGCAGCGTTTCCTGGTTGCGTTCGTAGATGTCGGCGGCGTCGGGGAATGCCTCGACTGCGCGCTCGATGCTCGCTTCGCGCAGCAGATGCAGGATCGGATACGGTGCGCGGTTCGTGTAGTTCTCGATGTCGTCGGGCTCGGTGCCCTCGAACTGGAAATCCGGGTGAAAGCTCGCAACCTGGAGCGTGCCTTCCAGCCGCAACTGCTGCACGAGGCGCTCGGCAAACCAGGTCGCGTCATTGAAATCGGCGAAGTCGGCCAGCGCGTGGGGCAGGATCAGGAGCGTCGTGTCGATCTGAGCGGCATCTGCGTGAGCCAGCGTTTGCAACTCGCGTTCGAGATCGGTGAGGACACCTTCCAGACTGGTCGCGTCGCTGATCACGTAGCGAATCTGGTTCTTCACGTGCACGCTTTTCGCGAACGGGCAAAGGTTCAGGCCAATCACGGCGCGCGTGAGCCAGTGGTGGGTTGCTTCGAGAATGGCGGCGTGGTCGGGGGACAGAGCAGCGGTTTGGTTCATCGTGCCATTTTACGGGTGGCTAGCGCCCGGGACATGCCGCCTCGATCAACAGCTTTGCCATGCGCGGCGCCGCGAGAATCGCGCCGCACCCGGGGCCGTAAGTCTGGCTTGCGGCATAGACGCCTTCGACGAGCAGCGCGAGTTCCTCGGCGAGCCCGACCGGGTCTCTGGCTCCCGCTTCCTGCGCGAGCGCGGTGAGCCGCGCCATGAGCCGCGTCTTGTTGTTGTCGACGCTGCGCCGTGCGGGGTGCGTGGCGTCGGGAAATTCGGTCGCGACGTTGACGAACGGACAGCCGCGATAGTCCGGCACTGAGGCGCGGCGCGCGAGGTCCTCGAAATACTGCACCAGTTGCTTCGCCGGTTCACCGGGATGCTTCGCGAGACTTTCGTCGAAGCGCTCGAAAAAGCGCACGTCGCAGCGCTGCAGGTAGGCGACGACGAGATCGTCCTTCGACGAAAACTGGCGGTACAGGCTCATCTTGTTGACGCCAGCGCGCTCGACCACGGCCTCGACGCCGACCGCGCGCACGCCCTCGCGGTAGAACAGCTCATCGGCGGCGCGCAGCAAGTGCTCGTGTGCGCGCGCGCCAGCCGTCTGCGCGCGGGGGCGGCGCGTGCGGGCAGCGGCGGTAGTGGTTTCGTCGTGGCCTTCGTGTTTCATGAGGGCATCTCGCGATCAGGGTGTTGCTTGACATGTTACCGAGCGGTAACTACTATTGCAACACACTTGTGACCGATCGGTAACAATCGAGCGAGGGTGGACTCGTCGCAGCGAGCGGTCATACCAACGAAAACATCGGCGTGTCGAACCCGGCGCGGCGTGACAGGAGCACCAATGAACTGGGCAGCGAGGCGAATAGTCGGGCGTTTCCACTACGGATGGCTCGTCGTGGCGGTGGTGTTTCTGGTGCTGCTGGCGGCGGCCGGCACGCGGGCGACGCCCAGCGTGATGATGGTGCCGCTCGAACATCAGTTCGGCTGGAGCCGGGCGACGATCTCGCTCGCCATCTCAGTGAACATCGCGCTCTATGGCCTCATGGGCCCGTTTGCGGCGGCGGCCATGCAGCGCTTCGGCGTGCGGCCCACGCTGCTCGCGGCGCTCGGCACCATGGCGGCGGGCGTGGCGCTTTCCGCGCTGATGACGCATCCGTGGCAGATGATCCTGATCTGGGGCGTGATGGTGGGCGGTGCCACCGGCGTCGCGGCGCTCTCGCTCTCGGCCACCGTCGTCACGCGCTGGTTCCACTCGCATCGCGGGCTTGCCATGGGCGTCCTCACCGCGAGTTCGGCCACGGGCCAGCTCGTGTTCCTGCCGCTGCTTGCGGCAATCGTGGAGAAGCACGGCTGGCAGTCGGTGGTGCTCGTGGTCGCGGTGGCCGCTGCCGCGGTGCTGCCGCTCGTGCTGTTCCTGCTGCCCGAGCGGCCCGCGAGCGTGAATCTGCGTCCGTTCGGCGAGGACGAGAGCACCCCCGTCGCGCCGCCGGCGCCTCATCAAAATCCGCTGAAGATCGCGTTCGACGCGCTCTTCATGGCGAGCCGTACGCGCGACTTCTGGCTGCTCTTCTTCAGCTTTTTCATTTGCGGCGCGAGCACGAACGGCTATGTGGGCACGCACCTCATCGCCATGTGCGGCGACTACGGCATGACCGAAGTGCAGGGCGCCTCGCTGCTCGCGACGATGGGCATTTTCGACCTGTTCGGCACGACGCTCTCGGGCTGGCTCTCGGACCGCTTCAACAGCCGCTTGCTGCTGTTCTGGTACTACGGGCTGCGCGGACTTTCGCTGATCTATTTGCCGCACGCGTTCGGCATCGACTTCTTCGGGCTGCCGATTTTCGCGGTGTTCTACGGCCTCGACTGGATCGCGACGGTGCCGCCGACCGTGCGGCTCGCCACCGATGTCTTCGGCAAGGAGCGCGCGCCGATCGTATTCGGCTGGGTCGTGGCGGGCCATCAGCTCGGCGCGGCATTCGCGGCGTTCGGCGCGGGCTTGCTGCGCTCGAGCCTCGGCACTTATACGGTGGCATCGATGATTTCGGGTGGCCTGTGCCTCGTGGCATCGTTCCTCGTGCTGCGCATCAACCGCGGGCCGCGCGCCGTGGGCGTGCAAACGGCCTGACGACGCGCTCGTCTACCGCGACTTCACGGCGCCGGTTCGCACTTCGGCGCACCCCGACGGGCGACGCAAGAGCGTCGCCCGTTGCGTTTGAGCGTATTTCACACGCTGCGGTTATTCTAGTGACCCCCGGGCAAGCCGCCCGCCACCCAAGGACACACAAGGCATGACGAAGCACAAACCCGCACCGACAGCCGTGCCCATTCACGAACTCATCGCCGGCCGCTGGAGCCCGCGCGCCTATTCGAGCGAGCCGGTGAGCCGCGAGGCGCTGCACGCGGTGATCGAGGCGGCGCGCTGGGCGCCCTCAGGCTACAACCTGCAGCCATGGCGCTTTATCGTGTTCGACCGCAGCACCGACGAAATCGCGTTCAAGCGCGCGTTCGCGACGCTCGTGCCGTTCAACCAGCAGTGGAACGCACCGGCGTCGGTGCTGATCGCGGTGACCGCACAAACGCTCAACGCAAAGGGCGAGGTGAATCGCACGGCGCAATACGATGCGGGCGCCGCGGCCATGTCGCTGGTGCTCCAGGCGCATGCGCTGGGCCTCGCGGCGCACCAGATGAGCGGTTTCGACGTGCAGGCGTTCCGCACGGAATTCGCGTTGCCGAACGACGTGGAGCCGCTCTCGATCATCTCGCTCGGCCACTATGGCGAAGCCGAGAAGCTGGAGCCCGTGCTGCGCGACCGTGAAAAGGCGGAGCGCACGCGCTCGGCGATGGGCGAGATCGCCTACGCGAACGCCTGGAAGCAGCCGTTCAAGGGCTGAGTCGGGAGAAGTCCCGCGCCCATGAGGGGTAGCGAGCTTTAGCGAAAACGCGCGGCATGGCCCGCGCGTTTTTCTCTTGCGGGGTCGCATCGTGGGCCTGCGGTTGCCCCGCGCGGCGCTTTCGTGCTACAAAGCCGATCCCCCCGACCTTTCCTCTCTTGCGCGCGCATTCGCTGCGGCGCGCTCTTGCCATGACCAGCTTCTGCGCGATTGACTTCGGAACCTCCAATTCGGCGGTGGCGCTCCCGGCAGCGGCCGACGGCGCGATGCGCCTCGCGCCGGTGGAAGGCGCACACACCACGTTGCCCACGGCGGTGTTCTTCAACGTCGACGAGCACACGCGCGAATTCGGCCGTGCGGCGCTCGCGTCCTATATCGACGGCTTCGACGGCCGGCTGATGCGCTCGATGAAGAGCATCCTCGGCTCGCCGCTCGCCGAAAGCACGACCGACCTCGGCGACGGCAGCGCGATGCCCTATACCGAGATCATCACGATCTTTCTGGAGCACCTGAAGCGCAGCGCCGAGCGTTGCTCCGGAACGCCGATCACGCGCGCGGTGCTGGGCCGTCCGGTGTTCTTCGTCGATGAAGACCCGCGCGCCGATCAGCTCGCCCAGGACCAGCTCGAAGCCGCGGCGCGCCGGGTGGGCTTTCGCGAGATCGAGTTCCAGTACGAGCCGATCGCGGCGGCGTTCGACTACGAGTCGCGCCTCGCGCAAGAAGGACTCGTGCTCGTCGCCGACATTGGCGGTGGTACGTCGGACTTCTCGCTCGTGCGTGTGGGGCCAAATCGCATGTCACGGCTCGAACGCAAGGACGACGTGCTCGCGCACCACGGCGTGCACGTGGCTGGCACCGACTTCGACCGCCGCGTCGAACTCGCGACCATCCTGCGCGAACTGGGCTACCAGTCGCTCGACCCCGAAGGCCGCGAGGTGCCGAACCGCATCTATTTCGATCTGGCGACGTGGCACCTCATCAACACGATCTACACGCCCAAGCGCGCAACCGAGTTGAAGCTAATGCGCCATCTTTACCCCGACACGCGCCACCACGACCGGCTGATGCGGGTGGTCGAAGAGCGTCTGGGGCACGCGCTCACGGCGCGCGCCGAGGAGGCGAAGATCGGCGTTTCGGCGGGCGGGGAGACGATGATCGACCTCGAAGCCGTCGAGGCGGACTTGCGTCTGGCGTTCGGCGATACGCAACTCGTCGAGGCGGGGCGCGAGGAGACGCGGCGCATCGTGCAGGCCGCGCGTGAAACGGTGCAGGCCGCGGGTGTCGCGCCGGGGCAGGTGAGCGCGCTTTACTTCACGGGTGGCTCGACCGGCCTCTTGTTCCTGACGCAGGCGCTGGCCGAGGCATTTCCGCAGTCGCATGCCGTGTTCGGCGACCGTCTTGCCAGCGTGGCGACGGGTCTCGGCATTCACGCACAGCGCCTTTTCGGCTAAACGCGCGGGGCGCCTAAACTCCGCTCTAAAGCGTCAGGCAAGAAAAAACCCCACCTTCCAGAAGAAGCGTGGGGTTTTTCGGCAAGCTTGCTAGTCAGGACCGCGCAGAAGCGGCGTCCAGATCCTAAAAGCCGTAGCAGACCAATAAGCGCAGTGCTTAGACCGGCTTGATGTTGGCAGCTTGCTTGCCCTTCGGGCCCGTGCGGACTTCGAATTGAACCTTTTGGTTCTCTTGCAGCGTCTTGAAGCCGTCAACCTTGATTTCCGAGAAGTGCGCGAACAGGTCTTCGCCGCCGCCGTCCGGAGTGATGAAGCCAAAGCCCTTTGCGTCATTGAACCACTTGACGGTACCGGTTTCCATATTACTTTCCTAAAAATGAATGAAGGCCGAAGCCCGAGAGGTGCACGAAAATCAAGGAAGGGGTATGGGACCAGCCGGAGTACCGTTGATGGGCGAACTACGAAAGACCTATTCACACTCGCCGCTTGAAATCCTGCCCGAACTTTATACGGCTAAATGCGTGCAAGGTCAACTAGGGCCCCCGGAAAGTGCGTATTTTTTTGCGACAGGGTCGAAATGAACCCTTACAAAGCTTGATAAGCAAATGACTTTTTTGTATTAGGAGGTCGTTTTTGACGCCCTTCCGTGGTGCAACCGGTTAAACTACGCGCCGCGCAGGAGTTGCGCCTACAGGCGCAATCTTTCGTGTGGAGGTACGACAACCGCAGAAAACCCGCCCGCACAACAGACGGGATAAACGCGGTGTCGAGCTGCTCTTGAAACAGGAGAAGACGTGAAAAGTTCTATTCAACGGAACATCGGCCCGTTCGCGCTGATGTTCACCGGCCTCGGGTCGATCATCGGTTCGGGCTGGCTGTTCGGCGCGTGGAAGGCGGCGAAAATTGCAGGTCCGGCGGCCGTTTGCGCCTGGATCATCGGCGCCGTGGTCATTCTGGCCATCGCGCTCACCTATGCCGAACTCGGTGCGATGTTCCCGGAGTCGGGCGGTATGGTCCGCTACGCCCGCTACTCGCACGGCGCACTGGTGGGCTTCATCAGCGCGTGGGCAAACTGGATCGCCATTGTCTCGGTGATCCCGATTGAAGCCGAGGCCTCGATCCAGTACATGAGCACCTGGCCCTATGCGTGGGCGC